>NZ_JBQGCX010000559.1:0-4355 GCF_052038725.1 Actinosynnema sp. | reverse complement strand
CTCAGGTGCCAGAGCTTGAGCACCAGCAGCACGATCGGGAAGGCGGGCACCCGCGCGAGCGTCCCCTGGGAGGCGTCGCGCTGGGCGGCGGCGGTGGGTCGGGGGGCGGCCTCGGCGGCGAGGGCGGCGTCCGAGGCCGCGCCGGGGTCGGCGCTCATCCGGTCAGCAGTCCGGGACGGTGGACGGCCAGGTGCGCACGTCGACGTCCTCCGCCTCGGGCTGCCGGTCCAGCGGCAGCGCCTCGCCGGGGTTGTGCTCCAGCATCGGCCGCAGGTGCCGCTCGAACGCCTCCTCCCACCGCTGGTCGGCCGGGTCGCAGGCGGAGCGGCGCAGCGTCAGGTTCACCAGGGCCAGCAGGGCCGCGTTGTCCCCGGTGTTGACCGCCCACAGCTCGGGCGTCTCCAGCGCGATGTCGTGGTGCGCCAGCTCGTCCGGGTGCGCGGAGACGAACCCGGCGAGGATGACCGCGTCCGTGGTGACCGCCTCCACCTCGCCCGCGAGCAGCCGGGTCACGCACTCGCTGATGTTGTTGCTGTTGTCCATGACGGCCCCGGCCGCGCTCACCGCGTCGGTGGAGGTCGAGGTGCTGAGCGTGCACACCCTCCTGTCGCGCAGCTGCGCGGCCTCGCGAATCGGCTCGTGGTCCTTGCGCGTGATGACGGACTGCTCGGTCTCCAGGTACGGGGAGGAGAAGGTGACGCCGCGCATCCCCTCGCGCCGGTCGGTGATGCTGTAGGTGGCGACCACCAGGTCGACCAGCACGCCGTCCGCGCCGCGCATCCGGCTGCGGTCCTCGTTCTGGATCTCCACGAACCGCACGTCCGACGCCTGGAACCCCAGGTCGGCGGCGATCATGCGGGTGATGTCGACGTCGAAGCCGGAGTACGCGCCGGGGGCCGGGTCGCGCAGCCCGATGCCGGGCATGTCGGTCTTGATGCCGACGACCAGCTCCTGCTTGCCCTTCAGGCCCGCCTGCTGCTTGAGGTCGTCCACGGTGGGCGCCTCCCGGTACCACCAGTACCCGCCCGCCAGCGGCACGGCGACGGCCAGCAGGAGCGCGGCCAGCCGCCAGCGGCGTAACCGGGTCGTGCGTCGCCCGCGCGGCTCCCCGTCGCGGTCCGCGTCGGTGGTGCGCTCCCCCTCTGCCATTGGGGGATTCTCGCCGACCCCTACCTGCTGCGCACCGGGTTTGCGCGCGTCACCGGTGGTGCGATCGGGTGATGGTGGGGGAGCGGCGCGGTCAGAAGCGGTCCCAGCGCTGGTTCTGCTGCCCGTTGCAGCGCCACAGGATCACCGGGGTGCCGTTGTCCGCGCCGGAGCCGCGCGCGTCCAGGCAGTGCCCGGACCCGACGAGCTGCCCGTCGCCCGCGAGGGCCCACCGCTGGTCGGCGCCGCCGTCGCAGGCCGCGAGCAGCACGGGCAGCTCGGGCGCGACGGCCTGGAGGCAGCGCTCGCCGAGCCGGATCGCGCCGGTGGTGGCGGTGGTGAACCGCTGCCCGGCCCCGTCGCGGCAGTCCCACAGCCGCACGGACGTCGCGGCGCCCGCCGAGGTCGCCGAGACGTCGCCTGGGTCGTCCGCGCCGTCCAGGCACAGCCCCGACCCGGCGCCCACCAGGCTCCCGGCGCGCGGCGCGCCCGCCCCGGCCAGCGCGGCGACCAGCGGCGGGTACCAGCGGCGGGCCAGCTTCCGCTCACCGGCCGGGCTCGGGTGCACCCCGTCGTGCGTGTCGACGGCCGGGTCGAAACCGGTCCACTGGTCGACGACGGTGACGGGGGAGCGCGGCGTGCCGTGCGCCCGCGCCCAGCCGGGGATCGCGGCGTTCAGCTCCGCCACCCGCGCGGGGCAGTCCGGGCAGGCCGGGTGGGCGAGCGGGATGAGCTGGGCGACGAGCAGCTTCACCGCCGGGTTGGCGCGCCGCATCTGCCCGAGCAGCTCGGTGTAGGCGTCGAGCACGGCCGGGGCGCTCTCGCCCGCCAGGACGTCGTTGGTGCCCAGGTGCATGAGCACCACGTCCGGCCGGGCGCGGGTGAGCCAGCCGGGGAGCAGGTTCTCCAGCACGATCCCGGCGGCCCGGAACCCGCCGTGCCCCTCGTGCGCGGGGGAGGGGCCGCCGCCGCAGTCGGTGGCGGGCTGGGTGCCGACGAAGTCGACGTCGGCGTGCCCGGTGCCGCCCAGCTCGCCCGCGAGCAGCGCGCGCCAGCAGCCGGGGCTGCCGGTGATGGAGTCGCCGAGGGCCATGACCCTGGGGTGGGTCGCCGCGGGGGAGACGAGCATCAGCAGCGCGGACACGAGCGGGGTGACCAGGCCCGCGCACACGGCGCGCAACCTCCGGCACGGACCCACGGTTTCCTCCCGGACGGCGCGGTGTGGGGGCGGCGCGGGACCCGCGCCGCGCCCAGTGCACCACGCTCGTGCGCCCGCGGCCTTCTAGCAGGCCAGAGGTGCACTCCCGAAGGCGACATCGTCATACCAAAGGGTGTCGCCGCCGTCGCCGTAGCTCTCCCAGCCCAGCCGCACGTCCACGGTGTTCGGCCGCCAGTTGGCGCGGGCGAGCCACTGCTGGTCGATGTCGGGCGTGGGGGAGCCGTCGACCTGCAGGCCCGGAACGGCGACCCCGTCGACGCTGGTGCTCAGCCTGCCGCTGGAGCCGTCGAGGGTGAACTGCACGCAGGTCCAGCGGCCGGTGGGCAGCGGGATGCTCTGCGCGACGCCCTGCGGGCTCTGCGCGGGCAGGGTGGCGTCGTCGGACTCGCGGTTCCACTGCAGCGCGCCGTTCTGGCCGCCCATGCGCAGGTCCTTGCCGCCGTCGGCGGAGTCCTTGAGCGCCATGAACGTCACGTGCGCGGCGGGCAGCGCGGTGGTGTGCCGGACGTGGAACCGGCCGTGCACCACCGGTCCGCTCACGCTGGCGCCGAAGAAGATGTGGTTGCAGTAGCCGACGCCGCCGTTGACCCGGACCGACTTGGAGCCGCTGCGCGCGACGGAGTTGTCGACGGTGACCGTGCCGGTGCCGGTGCAGTTGGCCGCGCCGACGCTCCACTTGCCGGAGGGGGGGGCCCCGGTCTGGGACTCGAAGTCGTCGCACAGGGTCGCGGTGCCGCAGCCGGTGGGCTGCTGCGGGGTGGTGGTCGTGGTCGGCGGGGTCGTGGTCGGTGGGGTGGTCGTGCTGGTGGGCGGGGCGTCGTCGTTGCAGGGGGTGCCGTTGAGGGCGAAGTCGGTGGGTGCGGCGGCGGCGCCGGAGTAGGTGCCCTGGAACCCGAAGCGGGCGGTTCCGCCGGTGCCGAGCTGGCCGTTCCAGCCGACGTCGCGGGCGGTGACCTTGGCGCCGGTCTGGGTGACCTGGGCGTTCCAGGCCGAGGTGACGGTCTGGTTGCCCGCCCAGGTCCAGGTCAGCGTCCAGGTGGTGACGGGCGCGGCGCGGTTGGTGACCGCGACCTCGGCGGTGAAGCCGGTGGCCCACTGGTTGGGCGTGTAGTCGACGGCGCAGGCGGGCGCGGCGACGGCGGTGCCGCCTCCACCGCCGCCGAGCACGACCAACCCGGTGACCGCGACCAGGGCCGCGGCGAGCGCCGCGAGCCGGAACGGGGTGCGCATGAGACAACTCCTTTGTCGTCCACGGTTTCTGGGAGCGCTCCCAGAAGGTCGACCGTAACGACGCCCACCACCGCCCGACAGCGTCCGACCGGGTCACGCGTCGACGGTCACGCGTCCATGGAGAAGTCCACCGGGGTCCCGTCCGCCAGGTGCACCACGGTGATCCAGTAGTGCTCCAGCAGGTAGTTGCCCTGCTCCAGCTCGCTCAGGTGCAGCTCGAAGTCCCCGCTGAGGTACACCCGCAGCGACACCGCCCGGAACGCCGCGATGAACGGCTCCCGCCCCTCGGGCTCGCCCGCGATCTCCGCGCTCACGAGCTCCAGCGCGGTCCGCTCCAGCGCGGCGAACCGGTCCAGCAGCCCGGCCAGCGGCGGCTCCAGCTCGCGGGCCCGCTCCGGGTGCGCGCTGTCCAGGTCGACGAGCACGGTCCGGTCCCGCGCCCGCCGCTCCGCGTACTCCGTCTCCTCCGGCCGCAGGTGCGCGGTCATCAGCACGTCGACGCACTGCTCCCGGTAGCGCGGGTTGAACTCGGCGGGCACCAGCTGCACGTCCCGGAACTGGCGGGGCGTCCCCCGCGCCACCCGCCCGTCCTCGGCGACCAGCCGCAGCTCCCCGCCCTCGTGCCGCACCCCGGTGATCCGGAACGAGGGCGGCACCTCGGATCTGGCAGTCACGGCGCGGAAGGGTATCACCCTGCCCCCTGAACGGCCGCGCGCGCGCATGGGGTACCATCCGCCCCGCGCCGTCCGCCGGTCAGCGT
>NZ_JBQGCX010000558.1:0-3983 GCF_052038725.1 Actinosynnema sp. | reverse complement strand
CCCGCCTGCGCGCCGCCCACGAGACGACCGCGACCCGCGCGGACATCACCCTCACCACCTCAACGCCGGCCGACCTCACCGTCGAGGCCGACCCGGTGCGCCTGCGCCAGGTCCTGGACAACCTCGTCGCCAACGCCCTGCGCCACGTCCCACCCGGCGGCCGGGTCGAGGTGACCGCCGAACACGAGGGCGACGACGTCGTCATCAAGGTCGCCGACACCGGCACCGGCATCACCCCCGAAGACCTCCCCCACGTGTTCGACCGCTTCTGGCGAGCCGAGAAGTCCCGCAGCAGACGCACCGGCGGCAGCGGCCTGGGCCTGGCCATCGTGCGCAAGCTGGTGGAGGCGCACGGCGGAACGGTCTCGGCAACCAGCGAACCGGGCAAAGGCTCAACCTTCACCGTCCGCCTGCCCGCGCCACCGACCTCCAGCTGAACACCCCGCCACCGCCTCGCGGCCGAACCTCGCTGCCGTCGCCCCAGTCACCGCCCCGCGGCCGAACACCCCCGCCGCCGTCCCCGGCCGAACCTCGCCACCGCCGCCTCTCGCTGAACCTCGCCGAAGCCCTCCACTCAACCGTTCCACCACCACCCTCAGCTGAAGCGTCCTGTCGCCACCCCCGGCTGAACGGTCCCCGCCCGCCCTGGGCTGACGGGCCCCGACCGCCCTGGGCTGACGGTCCCCGACCGCCCTGGGTTGACGGTCCCCGACCGCCCTGGGCTGACGGTCCCCGACCGCCCCCCCCGGCCGACCTGTTCTGCCACCGATCCCGCTCACGCGGTCTTCAGCTCCCCCGCGCGTTCGGGAGCCGCCACTGCAGCGGACCAGCGCAGCAAGTCGGGGAGCAAGGTCGCCAGACCGATGACGGCCATCACCACCCCGATCCACAGCGGGGCCCGCAACCCCAACCCGGCGTCGATCCCCAGCCCGCCCAGCCACGACCCGATCACCACGCCGAAGGTGATGCACGAGGTGTGCACGGTGTTGACCAGCGGCCGTCCGTTGGCCACGCCCATGACCCTGGCCACCAGCGCCGGGTTCATCGTCACGCCGACCAGTCCCACCCCGAGCAGCGCCGCCACCACGACCGGCTTGTTCTCGGTGAGCAGCGCGAACACCGACAGGAGGATCGTCAACGACACCAGCCCGAAAGCGATGGTCGGGATCGCGTGCCGGTCGGCGAGCCTGCCGACGGCGGTGTTGCCGACGATCGTCGCGACGCCGTACGCCACCAGCAACCCGGTCACCTGACCGCCGCTGAACCCGGTCACCTCGGACAGGATCGGGGTGAAGTAGCTGAACGCCGCGTAGGTGGCTCCGATGACCAGCGTCGACGTCGAGTACACCGCCCACAGCTTCCAGTTCTTGAACACCGCGAACTCACCGCGCGCCGACGTGGTCCCGTCACCCTCCAACTTCGGCACGGCGCCTGCGGTGATCAGGCCGACCACCAGCGCCAATGCGGCCACGACCCAGAAGCTCGCGCGCCACCCGAACTCCGGCCCGATCCAACTCGCCACGGGCAGCCCGAGCACGGTGCCCGCCATGAGCCCGCTCAGCACCACCGACACCGCCCGCCCCGTCACCTCGGGCCGGGAGATCTCGACGGCGATGGCGATCGACACGCCGAAGAAGGCCCCGGACACCGCCCCGGTGACCAGCCGCGCCACCAGCACGAGCCAGTAGTCCGCAGCCAACGCCGCCAGCGCCTCACCCGCGACGAACGCCCCGAACAGCACCATCAACGCCGTCCGCTTGGGCAGCTTGAGCAGCGCCGCGGTGAGGATCGGGCCACCCACCGCCATCGCCAGCGCGTACAGCGAGATCAGGTACCCGATGTCGGGCACCGACACCTCCAGGCCGCGCGCCATCTCGGGCATCATCCCGGCGACTTGGAGTTCACTGGTGACGAGGGCGAAGATCCCCAGTCCCAGCACGTACACGGCCAGTGGCATGGACTTCCTGCTTTCTCGGCAACTCACTGGTAAACGCTTCCCACCCGACCTGACCGGCGATCCCGGCTCATCACCCAGCCCACCTCGGTTGTCCGACCTGCCCCGTCACCTGGCCTGGCTGGACAGACCCGACCGATCGGCCCCAGGTGGTCAAAATTCAGGTGGTCAGATTTGGGCGGTCAAATCCGGGCGGTCAGATTTGGCCGTTCAGACTTGGAAGGAGTTGGTCGCAGCCCCGACCACGACCGCGCGCGGGTTGTCGGCCGGGTCGAAAGGAGGAACCGGTTGTCCCGCAACGGCGGGCACGCCCGCCTCGATGAAGAACCGCTCGACACCGCCGGTGCTGAACACCGGCAGTGGGCGGGCGGAACGCAGGCCGGTGTTGCGGAACCCGTGCGCGGTGTTGCGGGGGATGAACACGAAGTCGCCGGGCCCGGCGTGCACCGTGGTGTCCCCGGCGTAGATCTCAAGCTCGCCGTCGGGGAGAAAGCCTCGTCCTCGTTGCCGTGCGTGTGCAGCGGCGGACCACCACCGGGTGGCACGGAAGCCTCTAACAGTGCCAGCGAACCCCCGGACTCCCGCGTGCCGATCTTCACGGTGTAGACGTCGCCGTTGAGCCCCGCGGTCTCGCCCTCGCCGGAGGGCACGTGCAGGAACTCCCCGCCGCTCGCGGTCTTGACCGGCGACGACGCAACGGGTGTCGCGGTGCTGGGCGTGTCCATCTCCTGTGCCGCCCCTCGGGTGCTCGACTATTTTTTGACCGACCGGTCATAATAAATCCGCAGGACGGCCCGGCTGTCAAGCCGCCGCCCGAAGGGCGCGGGTATACGGTGGGACGGCGCGAGGGAGGAGACAGCGGTGCCACGAGGAAGACCCAGGGGCTTCGACGCGGACGCCGCCGTCGACGCCGCGCTGGACCTGTTCTGGCGGCGCGGTTACGAAGGCACCTCCCTGACCGACCTCACCGAGGCGATGGGCATCCGCAAAGGAAGCCTCTACCAGACCTTCGGCAGCAAGGAAGCCCTGTTCGACCAGGTCCTGCTCCGCTACGCGGAGACCGTCGCCAGCTACATCACCGAAGCCCTGGCCCTGCCCACCGCGCGCGAGGTCGTGGCCGCGGTCTGGCGAGGTTCCGTGGAAGCCACCACAGGTGACGACTCCCCGCACGGCTGCCTCATCGTGCACGGCGCGCTCAGCTGCTCCGCCGAATCGGAGTCCGTCCGCACCCGCCTGTCCGAGATCCGAGCCGCAGACCGCGCACGCCTCCGCGCACGCCTGACCGCGGCTCCCGCAGCGGAACTACCGGCAACCACCACCCCCGAAAGCCTCGCCGCCTACGTCGCCACCGTCCAGCACGGCATAGCCGTCCAGGCCCGTAGCGGAGCGGACCGCGACACCCTCCTCACCGCCGTCGACGTGGCCCTAGCTGTCTTCCCCCGCAGCTGAACCGCTGCGGACTCGCAGTGCCGGCCTGCCCCAGCGATCGCCAGCTCCAGCGATCCCAGGTTGCGGCAACCCCAGCCCCCATCGATCCGACCTCCGTCGATCCGTGCTCTTCCGTGCTCTATCGATTCTGGCTCCGGCAATCGCGAGCTTCGCACGCCCCATAGCCGGAAGCGGCTTCCTCGGCTGCTGCGGCACTAATGTGCTCCGTCAGCCCTCTCGGAGGAGCGAGTGCCCGTGACCGCGCCCGAGGTGACCGTCCGCCCCACCCCCACCACCACCACCGACCTGCAGGCGGGGGCGGAGATCTACGCCCCCTTCGTGGACGACACCACGGTCACCTTCGACCTCGTCCCGCCCACCGTGGACGACTGGAGGCGCAAGCACGACGAGGTCACCGCACGAGGACTGCCGTTCCTGATCGCGGACCACGGTGGCGAGGTCGTTGGGTTCGCCTACCTGGCCCCGTGGCGCGCCAAACCCGCCTACCGCCACACCGCCGAGGACACGATCTACCTCGCCCCCGCCGCCACCGGTCGAGGAACGGGAGCGGCGCTGCTGGAAGCGCTGCTCGCGCTGGGGG
>NZ_JBQGCX010000557.1:0-3066 GCF_052038725.1 Actinosynnema sp. | reverse complement strand
TCTACCGCGCCCGCCCGGACGTCAACGGCATCGTGCACAGCCACGCCCCGCACACCCTCGTGTTCGGCGCGACGGACCTGCCGCTGCGACCGGTCTCCCACGAGGGCGCGCACTTCGCCGACCGGCTCGGGCTGTTCACCGAGACCAGCAACACCGTGCTGGACCAGGCCACCGGCGAGGCCATCGCCAAGGCCCTGGACGGGGGTGAGGGGGTGCTGCTGCGCAACCACGGCGGGGTCGTGGTGGGCAAGAGCGTGCGGCACGCCGCCGTGTTCGCCCAGGTGCTGGAGCGCGCCTGCCGGCTCCAGCTGCTCGCCGAGCAGTCGGGCGCCCCCTACGCGTGGTCCAGCGAGACCGACGTGGCGGCCAAGCGCGACTTCGTCTACGCGGACCTGTCGGTGCGCTCGTACTGGGACTACGCGGTGCGCAGGGTCGCCAGGGCGTGGCCCGAGGCGCGCGAGTGGGGGCGGGCGTGAGCGCCACCCGGACCACCGCCCCGGACCACGCCGCCGACCGCGCGGCCGACCGCGTCGCCGACCGCACCGCCACCGCCGACCTGCTGGAGCTGGCCCGCGACCTCGCCGAGAACGAGCTCGCCCCCAGGGCCGACGACTTCGAGGCCCGCGCCGAGTTCCCCCGCGACCTGCTGCGCCTGCTCGGCCGGTCCGGTCTGCTCGGCCTGCCCTACCCCGAGGAGCACGGCGGCGGCGGCCAGCCGTACACCACCTACCTCGCCGTGCTGGAGGTGCTGGCGCGGCACTGGCTGGGCGTGGCCCAGTCGGTCAACATCCACGTCCTCTCCTGCTACCCGCTGGCCGCGCACGGCACCCCCGAGCAGCGCGAGCGCCTGCTGCCCGCCGCGCTCGGCGGCGACCTGCTCGGCGCCAACTGCATCACCGAGCCGGACGTGGGCTCCGACGTCGCCGCCATCGCCGCCACCGCCCGCCGCGACGGGGACGACTACCTGGTCACCGGGACGAAGGCGTTCACCAGCCACGCCGGGCACGCCGACTTCTACAACCTCTTCTGCCGCACCGGCGGCCCCGGACCCGCCGGCCTGTCCGTGCTGCTGGCCCCCGCCGACGCGCCCGGCCTGTCCGTCCTGGCCCCCGAGCGGAAGATGGGGGTGCGCTCCTCGCCGACCGCCACCGTCGCGCTCGACGACGCGCGGGTGCCCGCCGACCGGCTGATCGGCAGGCCGGGCAAGGGCTTTCTGGCCGCGGCCGGCCTGTTCGACCGGGGCAGGCTGGGCATCGCGGCCTGCGCGGTCGGCCTCGCCGACGCGGCCACCCGCTACGCGGTGCGCTACGCCAGGACCCGCACCCAGTTCGGGCGCCCCGTGCTGGAGTTCCAGGGCGTCGGCTTCCTGCTCGCCGACATGGACACCCAGGTCCACGCCGCGCGGGCGCTGGTGCGCGAGGCCGCCGCCGCGCTCGACGCGGGCGCGCGGCCCTCGGAGGTCACCGCCGCCGCGGCCAGGGCCAAGCTGTTCGCCACCGAGGCCGCCATGCGGGTGACCACCGACGCGGTGCAGGTGCTGGGCGCCTACGGGTACGTGCAGGACCACCCCGTGGAGCGGTGGATGCGCGAGGCGAAGCTGCTGCAGATCATCGAGGGCACGAACCAGATCCAGCGGGTGGTGATCTCCCGCTCGCTGTGACCGGCCGCAGGCGGCCACGGCCGCTTGCGGCCACCGCGCGCGCCCTGGGCGCACCCCGCCCTCTGCCAGGGTCAACTGCGCTCTGCGCACACCCGGACACGGATCGCGACATTTCAGAGGAATCCCCCATGAGTGAGAAGACCGGTGACGACGCGCGCGCCGCAACGGCGGCCACCGGACCCGAGGAGAGCGGGGGCGCGCCGCCCGCCGACCGGGTCGACGCGGCGCTGCTGCGCACGGCGGCCGTCGTCGTGCTCGGCGCGTTCACCACGCTGCTCGACACCACCATCGTCGTCGTGGCGATGGACGCCCTGGGCGCGGAGTTCGGCGCCTCCCTCGCGGCCGTGCAGTGGGTGGCGACCGCCTACCTGCTGGCGCTGACGGCGGTCATCCCGCTCACGGGGTGGGCCGCGCAGCGGTTCGGCGTCCGGCAGGTGTGGCTGCTGTCCATCGCGCTGTTCACGGCGGGGTCGCTGCTGTGCGGGCTGGCCTGGTCGCTGCCCAGCCTGGTGGTGTTCCGCGTGGTCCAGGGCCTGGGCGGCGGCATGGTGATGCCGCTCGGGCAGACGCTGCTCGCGCAGGCCGCCGGGCCCGCCCGCATGGGCCGGGTCATGTCGCTGGTCGGCATCCCCGCGCAGCTCTCGCCGATCCTCGGCCCGGTGCTCGGCGGCGTCTTCGTCGACGGTCCCGGCTGGCGCTGGATCTTCTTCCTCAACGTGCCCGTCGGCCTCGTCGCGCTCGTCCTGTCGCTGCGCGTGCTGCCCGCCACCGCCCCCGAGGGCGGCCGGTCGCTCGACGTGCTGGGCGCGGTGCTGCTGCCACCGGGCGTCGCGGCGCTGGTGCTGGGCCTGTCGCAGGTCAGCGAGAGCGGCGGCGCGCTCGGCGCGCCCGTGCTGCTGCCGTGCGCCGCAGGCCTGCTGCTGGTCGCGGGCTTCGCCGTCCACGCCCTGCGGGGCCGCGTCGAACCCGTGGTCGACCTGAGGCTGTTCTCCCGCAGGGCCTTCGCCGCCCCCGCGCTGACGATGTTCTTCTTCGGGTTCTGCTACTTCGGCCCGATGCTGCTGCTGCCGCTGTTCTTCCAGCGCGCGGACGGGCAGGACGCGCTGTCGGCCGGGCTGCTGCTGGCCCCGCAGGGCGCGGGCACCCTGGTGGCCGCGATCCTCGCGGGCTCGCTCGCCGACCGGCTCGGCCCGCGCCCGCCGATCCTGGTCGGGCTCACCACCACCCGGCTCGGCACGCTGGCGTTCACCCAGGTCGGCTCGGGGCTGGGGGAGCCGGTGCTCGTGGCCTCGCTGTTCGTGCGCGGCCTCGGCATCGGGGCCGCCGTCATCCCGATCATGGCCGCCGCGTACACCGGGCTCGACCGCGCGGCCATCCCCAGGGCCACCAGCGTCGTCAACATCGTC
>NZ_JBQGCX010000556.1:0-2776 GCF_052038725.1 Actinosynnema sp. | reverse complement strand
CCCGCGTCGCGGCGACCCGGCCCTGGTCGCGCAGCCGCGCGCCGGGGTGGCGGTCGGCGCGCTCGACGATCGCGGCCCCGGAGTCGTTGCCGCGCAGCAGGAACAGCTCGACCGGCCACTCGTGGAGCGCGTGCCGGGCGGGCGGCTGGTCGTGGGCGCGCAGCACCACGTGGAAGTTGGTGCCGCCGAAGCCGACCGCGCTGACGCCCGCGACGCGGTCGGCGGGGGCGGCGGCCCACGGGCGGGCGGTGGCGTGGAAGGTGAACGGGCTGGTGTCGCGGTCCCAGGCCGGGTTCGGCTTGCTCAGGTGCAGGGTCGGCGGGGTGACGCCGTGGTGCAGCGCGAGCGCGGTCTTGATCAGCCCGGCCAGGCCCGCCGCGCACTTGGTGTGGCCGATCTGGGACTTGACCGAGCCGACCGCGCACGAGCCGGGCCGCGCGCCCGCCTCGGTGAACACCTCGGTGAGGGTGCGCAGCTCGGTGCGGTCGCCGACGACGGTGCCGGTGCCGTGCGCCTCCACGAGACCGACCCGCGCCGGGGAGATCCCGGCGGCGCGGTAGGCGCGGGTGAGGGCGGCGCGCTGGCCCTCGGGGCGCGGGGCGGTGAGGCCGAGGGCGCGGCCGTCGCTGGCGCTGCCGACGCCGTCGATGACCGCGTAGACCCGGTCCCCGTCGCGCTCGGCGTCCTCCAGGCGCTTGAGCACGACGCAGGCGACGCCCTCGCCGAGCGCGATGCCGTCGGCGGCGTGGTCGAACGTGGCGGAGCGGCCGGTGGGCGACAGGGCGTGCACGGAGGCGAACATCAGGAAGTCGTTGATGACGTTGTGCAGGTCCGCGCCTCCGCACAGCACCAGGTCGCTGCTGCCGGTGACGAGCTCCTTGCAGGCCACGTCGACGGCGGTGAGCGAGGAGGCGCAGGCGGCGTCGACGGTGTAGTTGGCGCCGCCGAGGTCCAGGCGGTTGGCGACGCGGCCCGCGATGACGTTGGCGAGCACGCCGGGGAACGAGTCCTCGGTGAGCCTGGGCAGCTGGGCGTCGAGCGCGGGCGGCACGGAGCCGAGGTAGGCGGGCAGGGTGGTGCGCAGGGTGGTCGCGCCGGACAGGTCGCTGCCGGACTCCGCGCCGAACACCACGGAGGTGCGGGAGTGGTCGGTGCTCGCGTGCGGGTAGCCCGCGTCGAGCAGCGCCCTGCGGGAGGCTTCGAGCGCGAGCAGCTGCACGGGTTCGATGGCGCCGAGGGAGGCGGGCGGGATGCCGTAGGCGAGCGGGTCGAATCCGATGGGCGGCAGGAAACCGCCCCACTTGGACGGGGTGCGCTCGCCGTCGCCGTCCGGGTCGTAGTACAGCTCGGGGTCCCAGCGCTCCGGCGGGACCTCGGTGACGCTGTCGCGACCGGCGAGGACGTTGGCCCAGAAGGAGGGCAGGTCGGGCGCGCCGGGGAACATGCAGGCCATGCCGACGACGGCGACGCGCAGCGGCTTCGGCTCGGGGGCGGTGCGGCGCGGGGCGGCGGCGCGGACCTCCTCCTCGCGCCGGGCCAGGTGCGCGGCGGAACCGGCGGTGACGTCGGCGTGCAGGTCGGCGATCGTGGTGGTGGCCGAGCGCAGCACGCTGACCTCTCCGGCCATGAACATGCCCTCGGCGGCCTGCCGCTCGTGGTCGACGTCGCGCAGCTCGTCGCCGACGCGCTCGACGCCCTTGCTGGCCACGCGCAGGCGGCCGACGTTGAACCGCTCCAGGCGCTCCCACGCCTCCCGGTCGGGGACGCCGTCGCGGGCGAGGTCGGCGCGCAGGGCGGCGAAGTCGCCGGTGAAGCCGCTGGCGACGCAGCGGGTGGCGTGGCCGGGGGCGGTCTGGAGCAGGTCGGTGCGGGTGGCGGTGACCACGTGCCGCTGGAAGACCTCGCCGATCGCGCCCGCGTCGACGGCCTCGGCGGTGAACAGGTAGGCGGTGCCCATGAGGACGCCGACCTCCACGCCCGCCCGGACCAGCGGGGCGGCGAGCGCGGCGACCATGGCGGCCGAGCGCGCGTCGTGCACGCCGCCCGCGAAGAGCACCGCCGTTCCGGCTCCCGCCCTGTGCTCCAGGAGGACGTCCACTTGGGACTCCCAGAGCGGGAAGCTGTTGCGGGGCCCCACGTGCCCGCCGCACTCGGCGCCCTCGAACACGAACTTGCGGGCGCCCGCCGCGAGGAACTGGCGCAGCAGGCCGGGTGAGGGGACGTGCAGGAAGGTGGAGACGCCCTTGGCCTCCAGCGCGGCGGCCTGCGCGGGACGGCCGCCCGCGATGATGGCGTGGCTGGGCCGGACCTCCTCGACGACGGCGAGCTGCGCGGCCCGCACGTCCTCGGCGGCGAACCCGAGGATGCCGACGCCCCAGGGCTTCCCGCCCAGCTCGGCGCGGGTGCGTTCGAGCAGGGCGCGGGTCTGGTCCGCCCCGGAGAGCGCGAGGGCGACGAACGGCAGGCCGCCCGCGTCGGCGACGGCGGCGGCGAAGGCGGGGCTGTCGCTGACCCGCGTCATGGGGCCCTGGGCGACGGGGAGGGCGGTGCCGAGAGCGCTCTCACGTTGCGGGGCAAGGGGTTCTGCCCACGAGCGCGCGTCCGGCGGGTCACCGGGCAGCGCGGCGGCGGCGGTCGACGGCGTGCGCTGGGTTCGCGCCGCGCTCTGGTCGCCGAGCAGGGCGGTGCGGGCGGCGTCGTCGGCGAACGCGCCGGTGATCGCGTCGCGCACCCCGCGCACGGCGGCGGCGACGGTGGGCCAGCGGCGGGGGAACGC
>NZ_JBQGCX010000555.1:0-3254 GCF_052038725.1 Actinosynnema sp. | reverse complement strand
GCGTTGACGAGCGTGCGCGAGCGGGAGGTGCCGCACAGCTCGTCGTGGCTGATCTGGAAGTAGTCCGAGACCTCGGCCATGATCGTCGGCACCGTGATCGCGGCCGACTCGCTGCTGGGGATGATGTCCTTGAGCACGTGCGCGGCCAGGGCCGCGTCCGGCGGGGTGCTGGACAGCGAGGCGAAGGCCGTCACCCGGATGAGCGCGCCCTCGAGCTCGCGGATGTTGGTGCTGATCTTGCTGCCGATGAGCTCGAGCACCTCGTCCGGCAGCTGCATCCCCTCCTGCGCCGCCTTCTTCTTGAGGATGGCGATGCGGGTCTCGAGGTCGGGCGGCTGCACGTCGGTGAGCAGGCCCCACTCGAAGCGGCTGCGCATGCGCTCGGCGAACCCGGACAGCCGCTTGGGCGGCTGGTCGGAGGTGATGACGACCTGCTTCTCGCTGTTGTGCAGCGTGTTGAAGGTGTGGAAGAACTCCTCGACCGTCTGCTCCTTGCCCTGCAGGAACTGGATGTCGTCGACGAGGAGGAAGTCCACGTTGCGGTAGCGCCGCTGGAAGGCGCCGGCCTTGTCGTCGCGGATGCTGTTGATGAAGTCGTTGGTGAACTCCTCGGAGTTCACGTACCGCACGCGCACCCCGGGGTAGAGGTTGCGCGCGTAGTGGCCGATCGCGTGCAGCAGGTGCGTCTTGCCCAGACCGGACTCGCCGTAGATGAACAGCGGGTTGTAGGCACGGGCCGGCGACTCGGCCACGGCGAGGGAGGCCGCGTGGGCGAAGCGGTGGGAGGAGCCGGAGACGAAGGTGTCGAAGGTGTACTTCGGGGTCAGGCGGGCGTCCTCGGCGCTGGCGGTCTGCACGGCGCCCGAACCGCCCCCGTCGTCGGAGCGGTAGGAGGTGCGCCCGGGCGTGGGCGCCGGTGCCTCGGTGACGTCGGTCTCGGCCGGCACCGGCGGGTCGCCCTCGTCCTCGACCTCGCGGCGCAGGTCCTCGTCGACGGTGATCGCGAGCCGGACGTCGTGCCCCAGCTCGGCGGCGATCGCGTCGACGATGGGCTGGCGCAGGCTCGTCTCGAGCGTCTCCTTGGTGTGCTGGTAGGGCACGGCCAGGAGCACGGTGCTGTCGAGGACGCCCAGCAGACGGGTGAGCCGCAGGAACGCGCGGTCCCGGGCGGTGACGCCCTGGGAGCTCAGGGTGGCGACCACCCGCTCCCACATCGCGTCGGAGCCTCCGGGGGAGGGCGCGGTCACGAGCTGCTCATCCCCCTCGTCTTGGCCGGCCTACGGTTGTCCACATCATTGTCCACAGGGTGTGGACGGACCGGTGGACAAGAGTCGAAGCCGCGACGCTAACAGCCCGGACGAGCCCGCGGCAAGTAGCGCTCCGGAATCCCGGACGACCGATCCGGCGCGCCCCGGCGTGTCGTCGCCGGCAGGACTGCCTCGGGGCCCACGCTGGTCGGTTCTCGGCGCGTCCGGCCGGGTCCCGGGACGGGTTTGACCGGGGGGCGGGGCTCGGCGTACCGTGGCTCGAGGCCGTTCTCGGCCGCTTTCGCCTGCCCACGGCTGCACCGGTCCAGGGGAGACCGTGACCCGCTCACGTCCTCCGGCCCGCTCACGCGTGGGTGTTCGTGAGCGGTCGAAGCACCGGTCACGGGTCGCCTACGCGGGGCCGTGACCGTCCAGAACCCCGGACCGTCCCCGTCGGTCCCCGTCACCGGAGTACCCACGATGAGCAAGCGTACGTTCCAGCCGAACAACCGTCGCCGCGCCAAGAAGCACGGCTTCCGCCTGCGGATGCGCACCCGCGCGGGCCGCGCCATCCTGGCCGCCCGTCGTCGCAAGGGCCGCTCCTCCATCTCGGCCTGAGCCGCGGCCGCCCCCGGCTGCCGCCGATGCTCCCGCGACGTCACCGCCTGACGCGCCCCGACGACTACCGCGCCGTGCTGCGCGCCGGTCAGGGCCGTCCTCGACGTCGCGCGGGCACCGAGCTGCTCGTGGTCCACGCCGCCCTCCCCGCTGCGGGGTCGGGCGGCACGACCCTCCCGACTCCCACGCGCCGTCCGCCGCGCGTGGGTTTCGTGGTGTCCCGGGCCGTCGGCAACTCCGTGGTGCGCCACCGGGTCGTCCGTCGCCTGCGCGCGCTCGTCGCCGAGCGCCTGCCGGGGCTGCCCGAGGGGACCGACCTCGTCGTGCGCGCCCAGCCGCCCGCCGCGACCGCCGCGTCGCCGGAGCTGGCCGCCGCGCTGGACCGCGCGCTGGACCGGGTCCTCACCCCTGCCGTGGCGGCGCTGTGAGCCTCCCGGGCGGCCCGGTGGTGGGGCTGCGCGACGTCCACCGCGGCGGCGTCCCGGCCGGCGATCGACGCAGCCGGGCCGCGCTTCCGCTCGTGTGGCTGGTCCAGCTCTACCAGCGCACCGTGTCGCCGCTGCTCGGACCCGTGTGCCGCTACTACCCCTCGTGCTCGGCCTACTCCGTGACCGCGCTCGAGCGCTTCGGCCCGCTGCACGGCACCTGGCTGACCCTGCGGCGGCTGCTGCGCTGCCACCCCTTCGCGCGCGGGGGCGTCGACCACGTCCCGACCCGCGGCGCGAGCCACGACCCCGACCCCGTCGGCCCGCACGCCGCCCCCTGCGGCGCCGCCGACCACGCCACCCGGTGAGCCCCGCTCGCCGCCGACCCTGAGGACCCCATGGGATTCTTCGACACCATCCTCTTCCCCTTCATCTGGTTCGACTCGGCGATCCTCGTCGGGTTCGAGTGGCTGCTCACCCGTCTGGGGATGCCGGACACGAGCGGGTGGACCTGGGTGCTGGCCATCGTCGGCCTCGTCATCACCCTGCGGGCCCTGCTGACCCCGCTGATGATCCGCCAGATCAAGAGCCAGCGGCGCCTGCAGATGGTGCAGCCGGAGCTGGCCAAGATCCAGAAGAAGTACAAGGGCAAGAAAGACCAGGCCTCCCAGAAGGCCTTCCAGGAGGAGACCTTCGGGCTCTACCGGGAGGCGGGGGCCAACCCCTTCAGCGCGTGCCTGCCGATCCTCATCCAGATGCCGTTCTTCTTCGCCCTCTTCCGGCTGCTCAACAGCGCCGAGGCGGTCTCGGAGGGACGGGCCGAGCCGCTGGGGCTGTTCTCCTTCGAGCTGGCCACCAAGATGGCCAACTCCGAGGTGCTGGGCGCGGGGCTGACCTCGACCTTCCTGCACGACCAGGACCTGTCGGCCAAGATCCTCTCGGCCGTGCTCATCGTCGTGATGTC
>NZ_JBQGCX010000554.1:0-2108 GCF_052038725.1 Actinosynnema sp. | reverse complement strand
TGTGGGGCGCGCGGGGGGGGGCGGGGGCGCGGCGCCGGGGGGGCGGGGATAGAGGCCCCGGGGGCGCCACCCCGGTTGCCCGGACCCGTCGTGGGGTCCTCAGCGCCTCGTCGGTGGGGCATCCGCCCGCCCACCTACGAGGGACGTTGGTGTGGTTCCCGCCACAAAACGATAGTTGGTCTAGACCAGTGGCGTCAATACGGCGACCGGCGGCAACCGTGCACGTTCCGTTACCGGCGCGTTGCTTTTGCGTGACGTACCAGCGGCTCCCCCCGAACGGCCGATCGGAGTGCCTGAACGGTCCGCGACCGTCAGGCGCAGCGGGGTGCGCGCCGATGGCCCAAGCGGTGGGGCCGGGCGCGGAGACAGGGGTGCGGATCACCCCGCGCCGAGCGGTACTGTCAGCCCCGCCCACCCCCGCGCGGGGCGTCCGGGCGGGATCTTCCGAGGAGGCTGCGGGTGCGGGTGGTGTGGGCTGCGGGCGGCCTGGCGCTGGCCACTTCGGCTCTGGCGGGGGTCCTCATCGGCGTGTACGTCAGCGGGGACGAGACCGAGGGCGGCATCCCGTCTCCGACCTGGTCGACGGGGGTGTCGTCGAGCGCGCCCAGCTCCTCCGAGGCGCCGCCGAGCAGCAGCTCCGCGCCCTCGTCGCCGGTGGCGACCAGCACGACCACCACCACGACGACGAGGACGACCACGACGACCCGCGAGCAGGCGCCGCCGCAGGTCGAGGAACCGCCCAAGGCGGAGGAGCCGACCAAGGCCGCGGAGCCCGCGCCGACCACCACGACGACTACCAAGGGGTGGGAGTGCGGGCCGCTGAACCTGTTCCCGCCGGACCACTGCAAGGACTGACCCGACCGGCCCGGTGACGGGCGGTGACGGGTGGTCGCGGTGAGTGTGAACGCGGCGGGCCCGGCGGGCGAGGGGTGTGAACCCCGCGCGGGGGCGGACCGGGCTCGCGGGGAGCGGACCACCGCCGGACGTCGCGGCGGGTGTGGACCAGCGGGGCGGGAGGTTCAGGGGTCGGTGGTCGCAGGCGGAAACGCCACCGTCCCCCGGCCGCAACGTGGCCGCGCCACCCTGTGGCGATGGACCCGACACCGAAGACCTGGCGGCTGCGGTTCGAGCTGCCCGACAGCCCCGGAGCCCTGGCCAGGGTGAGCATCAGGCTCGCCGCGCGCGACTGCAACGTGCTGGCCCTGTCGGCGATCCCGGTGCCCGGCGGCGTGGTGGACGAGCTGGTGGTGACCACCGGGCCGGGCGTGCTGCCCGCCGACCTGGTCGAGGAGATCCGCGCCGAGGGGGCCCGCGCGGTCGGGATCACCCGCGCCGACGTGCGCGACCTGGTCGACGCGCCCGCCGCCGCGCTGCGCGCCGCCTCCGCCGCGCTGACCGACCCGGCCGCGCTGGCCGAGGCGCTGCGGTCGGTGCTGGGCGCGGACTGGGTGCGGGCGCTGCCCGAGCCTCCGGAGCAGGACGGGAACACCGCGCACCTGCTGTCCTCGGACGGGGTGACCGTGGTCGCCCGGCGCGCGTGGACGCCGTTCACCGAGGTGGAGCTGACCAGGGCGCGGGCGCTGGCGGAGCTGGTGGGCGCGACCGGGGCGAGCGCGCCGACCGGGACGGTGACCGGCGACGGGATGGCCGTGGTGATCCGGACCGGGCTGCCCTCGGACGAGGCGGCGGTGGCCGCTCTGCACGGGCGGTGCTCGAAGCGGTCGCTGTTCGCCCGCTACCACGCGGGCGTGAGCGCCCTGCCGCGCCGCTGGCTGCACCGGCTGCTGGCCCCGCCGAGGGGGACGGCGCTGGTGGCGCAGTGCGCGGACCGGGTGGTGGCGATCGGCCAGCTGATCCGCACCTCCGAGCCCGAGGTGGCCGAGGTGTCGGTGCTGGTGGAGGACGAGTGGCAGCGGCGCGGGATCGGGGCGGCGCTGCTGGCGCAGCTGGCGCGGGCGGCGCGCGCGGACGGGCGCCGGGAGCTGGTGGCGTGGTGCCTGCCGGAGGAGACCGGGCTGCGGCGCGCGGCGGAGCGGGCCGGGCTGGTGTGCTCGGCGCGGCGCGAGGACGGGGCGCTGCGGGTGTCCATCGCGGTGCGCGGGGACGCC
>NZ_JBQGCX010000553.1:0-1781 GCF_052038725.1 Actinosynnema sp. | reverse complement strand
GTCCCCCGCCCCGGCCCGCCGCAGCCGCCCCGCCCGCACCCCTCGGGAGCGGGTGCTGTGCGAGCTGTTCACCGAGGTGCTGGGCGTGGCCGAGGTCGGCGCGGACGACGACTTCTTCGCCCTGGGCGGCCACTCGCTGCTCGCCACCCGGCTGGTGTCGCGGGTGCGCTCCGCCCTCGGCGTCGAGCTCGACCTGCGCGCCCACCTCGCGCAGCGGCTGCCCGCGCACATGGCGCCCGCCGCGTTCGTGCCGCTCGACGCGATCCCGCTGACCGGCAACGGCAAGCTCGACCGCAAGGCCCTGCCCGAGCCCGAGACCGCCCTTGTCGGCGGGCGCGCCGCCCGCACCCCGCAGGAGCAGTTGCTGTGCGAGCTGTTCGGCGAGGTCCTGGGCGTGGCGGGCGTCGGCGTGGACGACGGGTTCTTCGACCTGGGCGGCCACTCGCTGCTCGCCACCCGGCTCGTGTCGCGGGTGCGCGCCACCCTCGGCGTGGAGCTGGAGCTGCGCACCCTGTTCGAGAGCCCCACCCCGGCGGGCCTGGCGGCCGTGCTCGGCGGCGCGGGCCGGGCCAGGCTCGCGCTGACCCCGCAGGAGCGCGGCGAGCGCGTGCCGCTGTCGTTCTCCCAGCGCAGGCTGTGGTTCCTGCACCAGCTGGAGGGCGCGAGCGCGAACTACAACATCCCGCTGGCCTGGCGGCTCACCGGCGCGCTGGACCTGCCCGCCCTCGAAGCCGCGCTCGCCGACGTGCTCGCCAGGCACGAGAGCCTGCGCACCCTGTTCCCCGACACCGGCGGAGCCACCCACCAGCTCGTGCTCGACGCGCCCCCGCGCCCGCGCGTGCCGGTGTCGCCCGTCGCCGAGTGCGACCTGGCCGCCACCGCGACCGCCGCCGCCACCAGGGGCTTCGACCTGGAGACCGAGCTGCCGCTGCGCGCCCAGGTGTTCGCCCTCGCGCCCGACGAGCACGTGCTGCTGCTGGTGGTGCACCACATCGCCGGTGACGGCTGGTCCCTCGGCCCGCTGGCCCGCGACCTGGCCACCGCCTACGCGGCCCGCCTGCGCGGCGGCGGACCGGACTGGGTGCCGCTGCCCGTGCAGTACGCGGACTACGCGCTGTGGCAGCACCGGCTGCTGGGCGACCACACCGACCGGACCAGCTCCTTCGCCCGCCAGGCCGCGCACTGGACCGGCGCGCTCGCCGGGCTGCCCGAGGTGCTCCGGCTCCCCACCGACCGGCCGCGCCCCCCGGTCGCCTCGCACCGGGGCGGGTTCGTCGAGATCGACCTGCCCGGCGAGCTGCACCGCGCCCTGCGCGACCTGGCGGGCCGGGACGGCGCGAGCCTGTTCATGGTGCTCCAGGCCGGGCTCGCCGCCCTGCTCACCCGGCTCGGCGCGGGCCACGACATCCCGGTCGGCACGCTCATCGCGGGCCGCACCGACGAGGCGCTCGACGACCTCGTCGGGTTCTTCGTCAACACCCTCGTGCTGCGCGCCGACACCTCCGGCGACCCGAGCTTCACCGAGCTGCTCCGCCGGGTGCGGGAGCGCGCGCTGGCCGCGTACGCGCACCAGGACGTGCCGTTCGAGCACCTGGTCGAGGTGCTCAACCCGCCGCGCTCGCTCGCGCACCACCCGCTGTTCCAGGTCATGCTCGTGCTGCAGAACGCGCCGCGCGCCGACTTCGCCCCGGACGGGCTGACCGCGTCCCCGCTGTCGATCACGACCACCACGTCCTAGCTCGACCTGATCTTCTCGGTGACCGAGCGGCACGACGCCGACG
>NZ_JBQGCX010000552.1:0-1715 GCF_052038725.1 Actinosynnema sp. | reverse complement strand
GCGGCCCGGTGGTCGCCTCGGGCTTCGAGGAGCTCGGCGGCGCACAGCGCGTGCAGCGGGGAGGTCGGGGGCACGCGGGCCAGCAGGGCGCGGGCGGCGGGGAGCGAGCCGCGCGCGATGAGCAGGCGCGCTGCCAGGAGGGTGGCGTGGTCGGCCTGCGGGTGCAGGTCCTGGGCGGTGAAGGAGTCGGCGGTCAGGAGCGCGCGGTCCACGGACCAGATCCACCGGGCCCCAGGGGCGAGCCGGGCGCCCTCGCACATGCCGGTCAACGCGGTCAGGGTGCAGGTCGCGGCGGCGTGGTGGTCGTGCTGCGCGGTGAACGCGCGGGCGGCGTCGAGGGCCCTGCGGACGGCCGGGGGGAGCTGGCCGCTCGCCAGCGACACCAGCGCCCTCAGGTGCCGGGCCTCGGCGACCAGCGCGCCCGCCCGACCGCGCTGGGGGCCGTCGCGGACGTGCTCCAGGCAGCGGCGGGCGTCCTCCAGGCGACCCGCTTCCAGCTCGGCGGCGGCCCGGTCCAGGTGGGTGTGGGTGGTGCCGAGGAGGGCGGTCGCCCTGGTCAGGTGGCGCAGTGCGGCGCTCAGGTCGTGCTGGGTGCGGTGGAGCGCGCCGAGGGTGTGCCGGAGGGCGCCGGCGGTGGGGTGCGGGAGGTGCGACTCGGCGCGTTCCGCGACGGCCTCCAGGGTGTGGCGCTCCTGGGTGAGCGAGGTCGACCCGGTGCTCGGGGGCGCGGTGGCGGCCGGGTCGAGCAGGCGGCGGTAGTGGTGGAACAGCCTGCCGAACGCGGCCCTGGCTGCGGCGGGCCGGAGCTGCTCGGCGGCCAGGTCCCGCGCGTAGGCGGCGACCAGGTCGTGGGCGCGCAACCCGCCCCTGCCGTTCTCCTCGACCAGGTGAACGCGCAGCAGGGCGTCGGCGGCGCGGCGCAGCTCGGCGGGGTTGAGGCCGGAGAGGGCGGAGAGCGCGCCGGGGGTCTAGTCGTGGCCGGGGTGCAGGCCGATCGCGTGGAACAGGGCGCGGTCGTGGTCGGCGAGGGCTTTGAGCGACCAGGAGAAGACGGTGCGCAGGTTGTGGTCGTCGGCGCCTGCCCTGAGGAGGTGGCGCTCGTCGGCGAGTTCGGCGACCAGCGCGGAGAGCGGGGTCCTGGCGCGGAGCGCGGCGGTCTCGGCGGTGATGGCCAGCGCCAGGGGGAGGCGTCCGCAGGTGCGCACGAGCGCTCGCGCGGCGGCGGGTTCCCGCGCGGCGCGGGGGCCGAGGGTCGTGCGGAGGTAGGCCAGCGCGTCGGCGCCCGGTGGTGGGGCGAGTGCGATGTGGTGGGCGGCGCAGCGCAGGGTGGTCATCCGGTCCCGGCTGGTGACCAGGACGAGGCTGCGGCCCGCGCCGGGGAGCAGGGGGCGGACCTGGTCCGGGTGGGCGGCGTTGTCCAGGACCACCAGGAGGGTGCGGTCGGCCAGGAGGGTGCGGTAGCGGGCCGCGCGGGCCTGGGGCGAGCCGGTGGTGGGGGCGCCCAGTGCCTGGAGGAGGTCGGTCAGGACGTCGTCGGGGGACAGGGGGTGGTCGGGGTCGTAGCCGCGCAGGTCGGCGTGCAGCCCGCCGTCCGGGAAGAGGTGTGCCGACCGGTGCGACCAGTGCAGGGCGAGCGCGGTCTTGCCCACCCCGGCGGGACCGGAGACGGTGCACGCGGTGGTCCTGCCCACGGCCGCGGTGAGGGTGGCGAGCTC
>NZ_JBQGCX010000551.1:0-4606 GCF_052038725.1 Actinosynnema sp. | reverse complement strand
TCTTCGGCGCGGAGGTCAACCCCCGGCTCGCCAGCCGCCGGGCCCCCACCCCCCTCGGCGCGCTGGGGGTGGCCGTCGTGGGCGGGGAGCGCGCCGGTCGCACCCCCGCCCTCGGCGAGCTGGTCGTCGACCCCCGCGCCTACCGGGCCGCGGGGACCGCCGACTGGGCCACCGGCGCCGCCTGGCTCATCTCCTCGGCCTGCCGCGCCGACACCGGCCTCCTGGAGGAGCGCTACTTCCTCTACTCCGAGGAGACCGAGTACATGCTCCGCGCGGGCGACCGCGGCCACGCCATCCGCTTCGAGCCGCGCGCCCGCGCCGTGCACCTGGGCGGCGAGCAGTCCACGTCCCCCTGGCTGTGGTCGATGGCCACCACGAACCGGGTCCGCATGGCCCGCGAGCGCTCCGGCCGCCTCACCGCCGCCGCGACCTGGTTCGCCGTGCTGCTCAACGAGCTGCTCCGCCTGCCCCGCCACCCCAAGCACCGCCGCGCCGTCGCCGACCTCCTGCGCTGGCGCCGCTGGCCCGCCCGCCCGGCCACCGCGACCCCGCTCACCCCGGCCGCCGCCAAGGCCCGCACGGTCGCCGCCAGGACCCGCCCGGCCACCGCCAAGGCCCGCCCGACCGCCACCGAACCCGGCTGGGTCTGCTTCTCCGCCCAGGACTGGTGGTACCACAACCGCGCCCACTCCGACTTCCAGCTCATGCGCTCCATGGCGCGCCGCAGGAAGGTCCTGGTGGTCAACAGCATCGGGATGCGGATGCCCACCAGGGGCAACAGCACGCACGTCGCCCGCCGCGTCCTGCGCAAGCTCAAGTCGGTCGCGAAGTTCCTGCGCCGCCCCGAGCCGAACTTCTACGTCATGTCCCCGCTGCCGCTGCCCTTCTACGGCAGCCCCACCCTGCGCAAGGTCAACGCCGTCCTCGTGCGCGCCCAGGTCCGCCTGGTCTGCGCCCTGCTCCGGCTGGACGCCCCGGTGGTCATGGTGACCATCCCGACCGCCTGGGACGTGGTCGCGCCCATGCGCCGCACCAGCCTGGTCTTCAACCGCTCCGACCGGCACTCGGACTTCCCCGAGGCCGACCGGGAGGCCATCGCCGCCCTGGAGCGCGAGCTGCTGCGCAACTCCGACCACGTCGTCTACGTCAGCCACGCGCTGATGGCCGAGGAGGCGCCCCTCACCGGCGAGCGCGCGCACTTCCTCGACCACGGCGTCGACGTCGACCACTTCACCGCCCGCCCGCAGGCCCAGTGGCCCGCCGACGTGCGCGCCGTGCCCGGCCCCAGGGTCGGGTTCTTCGGCGCGCTGGACGACTTCGTCGTCGACTTCGACCTCCTCGAACGGGTGGCCGCCGAGCTGCCGGACGTCTCGCTCCTGCTCATCGGCGACGCCACCCACCCCATGGAGCGGTTCGCGAAGTACCCGAACGTGCACTGGCTGGGGTTCAAGCCCTACGAGGTGATCCCGGCCTGCGGCTCGGCGTTCGACGTGGCGATCATGCCGTGGCAGGACAACGACTGGATCAGGCACTCCAACCCGATCAAGCTCAAGGAGTACCTGGCCCTCGGCCTGCCGGTGGTCTCCACCGAGTTCGCCGAGCTGGACGCCTACCGCGACCGGGTCCGCGCCGCCGCCGACCACGCCGCGTTCGTCGCGGCCGTCCGCGAGGCCCTGGAGCACGGCGCGCCCCAGCCCGCGGACCAGCTCCGCGCGTCCGTGCTGCCGTACTCCTGGCTCTCCCGCGCGGGCGTGCTCCGCGAACTCGCCGAGGGCGCCCGCACCACCCCGCACCACCCCACCGCCGGGTGACCCCACCCGCACGGGTGGCCCTCCCCACCGGGGAGGGACGCCCGTGCGGTCGGCCGAACCCCACCACCCCGCCGCGCGCCACCCGCATGACCTGCCCTTCCCCCGCACCACCCGGCCCACCCGCCGCAGCGCGCCCCCCTGGTTCCGCAGGGTGACCGGAACGCCCGACCGGTCACAACTAGTCTGGGGGGCGTGCAGCCACTTCCCCCCAACGCTCCGCAACGAGTGGGTGACTACCCGTTGCTGGCCATGCTGGGTCGCGGCGCGATGGGATCGGTCTACCTGGCGCGGTCCCGAGGCGGTCGCCCCCTGGCGGTGAAGGTCGCCAGGCCGGAGCTGGCCGACAACCCGCAGTTCCGCGAGCGCTTCCGCCGCGTGGTGGAGATGGCGCGCGCGGTCGGCGGGTTCTGGACCGCGATCGTCGTGGACGCCGATCCCGAGGCCGACCGGCCCTGGATGGCCACCGAGTACGTGCCCGGCCCCAACCTCCAGCAGGTCGTCGTCGACCAGGGCCCGCTGCCGCAGAAGGCCGTGCGCAGGCTCGCGGGCGGGCTCGCCGAGGCGCTCATCGCGATCCACGGCGCGGGCCTGGTGCACCGCGACCTCAAGCCGTCCAACGTCCTGCTCGCCGACGACGGCCCCCGCGTCATCGACTTCGGCATCGCCCGCGCGCTGGAGCACTCCGCGCTCACCGAGGCGGGCATCGTCTTCGGCACCCCCGGCTACCTCTCGCCCGAGCAGGTCGTCGGCGAGCCGGTCGGCCCGCAGAGCGACGTGTTCGCCCTCGGCTCCGTCCTGGTGTTCGCCGCCACCGGCGAGGGCCCGTTCGGCGAGGGCTCCACGTCCGCGCTGGTCTACCGGGTCGTCCACCAGGAGCCGGACCTGTCGAAGGTGCCTCCGGGCCTGGTGCCGCTGATCGTGCCGATGCTGGTGCGCGACCCGGCCAACCGGCCCACCCCCGAGCGCCTCCTGGAGGCCATCGGCACCCCGCGCGCGGACGGCTCCTGGCTGCCCGACCGGGTGCGCACCCTGGTGGAGGCCCGGCGCACCGAGCTGCGCTCCTACCCCGGCACCCCCGGCGACGGCGGCGTCCCACCCGGTCCCACGCCCACCCTGCTGGAGAACCAGCCGCCCCGGCCCGAGCCGGTCAAGCCGCCGACCCTGGCCCTGTCGCGGGAGAGCGCCCAGGCCGCCGCCGCGTCCCAGGCGGTCCCGGCGGTCAAGCCGCCCACCAAGCCCGCCTCGCCGCCCGCGACCGCCGACAAGCGCGGCAAGTCGGTCAAGCCCGAGGGCACCCGCTTCGCCACCTCGCGCGTCGCGGGCTACGGCTGGTCCGCGTTCTACGGCGCGGGCGTCGGCATGACCGGCATCGTCGCCTCGGTGAACAGCACGCCGGACCCGGTCAAGTTCGCCGCCATCGTGGCCTGCCTCGGCCTGCTGGTGACGGCGGCCAGGCTGTTCGCGGACGCCCTGCAGGAGCCGCTCGTGCTGGACGTCGGCGCCGAGGGCGTCACGGTGTCCAGCGGCGGGCAGAAGCAGCTCGTGCCCTGGTACGCGGTCAACCGCATCCGGGTCGAGTCGCACCGCAGCAGGCCGTGGCTGGTGGTGTGGCTCAAGAGCGGCGCGAAGGTGCCCGAGCCCATGGGCCGGGGGAGCTTCACCCCGCACCAGGGCGGGATGCGGATGTACCCGATCTCGCACGAGCGGCACGGCAAGCGGCGCGACCGCGACGTGGTCGAGCTGCGCTCGGCGCTCGCCTGGTACGGCGGCGCCGCGTACGACCCGCACTGATCCCTTCCTCCCCCCTCCGCGCCGAGCGGAACCGACCGACCCGCTGACGCGGACCGCGCCCCCTGGCCCGGTCCGCGTCGCGCTTTCCGGGCTGTTGGGCGGTGTCCGCCCTGTGCCCTCCGCCCTGCGTCCTCCGCCCTGGGCCCTCCGCCCTGGGCTCACCGGGCGCAGATCACGTCCCCGAGATCCGAATCCTCCTCAAATCCTCCCCGCGCGTGCCGTTCCTGGGGTTCCAAGACCAAGAACCCGACCCCGCGGGAGCAGCTGTGCGCGTCCGAGATCTGAGCGTTGGCAAGAGGCTCGGCCTCTCGTTCGCCTCCCTGTCCGCCCTGATCGCCGTCGCCGCGGGCGTCGGCTGGCTCGGCCTCAGCGAGGAGGCCGACACGCAGCAGCGCCTCGACCACCTCCAGCTCGTCCGGGACGACATCAAGGGCGTCGCCTACCGCGCCGCCGACGTCTCCGGCTGGCAGGGCCTCGTGGTCGCCGACGTCGGCGCGTTCGGCCCCGCCTACGCCCTCGGCGAGCAGGGCTACAACCGCAAGGGCGAGCTGGCCGCCAAGGACGCCGTCTACACCGAGCTGTCCGCCGCCCGCACCGAGTACCTCACCGACTCCGAGCGCGCCCTGTTCGCGCAGCTGAAGCCCGCGTGGGACGACTTCTTCTCCTGGGACACCAAGGTCATGCAGTGGGCGGCCTCCGACGGCCCCGCCGGCCTCGCCGAGGCCATGACCAGCATCAACGGCGGTGACGCGTCCAAGGCGTACGGCCAGGTGCTGGCGATCGCCGCCGACCTGGACAAGTCCGTCAACGCCCGCGTCGACGCCCTCCGCGCCGACGCCGCCACCGCCCGCGAGCACAACCTGCTGGTGCTGCTGGGCGCGCTCGTCGTCGCCCTCGTGCTGGCCGTCGTCCTCGGCCTGCGCGCCCCCCGCTCGGTGGTGCGCCCGCTCGGCGACGTCGTCGGCGCGCTCGACCGGCTCGCCGACGGCGACCTGACCGCCCGC
>NZ_JBQGCX010000550.1:0-2419 GCF_052038725.1 Actinosynnema sp. | reverse complement strand
CGCTCCCGCCGCGAGGTGTGGCGGATCTCCACCCGGGGGATGTACCCCAGCTGCACCGCCTGCATGGTCAGCGAGTACGCCCCCGTGATGAGCGCCTGCGAGGCGATCACCGCCGCGGACGTGGCAATGACGACGACGGGGTACAGCGCCCACTGCGGTACCATGCGAAAGAACGGGTTCTCCACCGTCTCCGGCCGGTGGATGAGCATGGCGCCCTGGCCAAAGTAGTTCAGCAGCAGGGCCGGCAGCACCACGTAGTACCACGCCAGGCGGATGGGCCGGCGGCCAAAGTGGCCCATGTCGGCGTACAGCGCCTCGCCGCCCGTCACCACCAGGAACACGGAGCCCAGCACCAGGAACCCGTTCCACCCGTTCTGGACAAAGAACCGCGCGCCGTACAGCGGGTTAACGGCCGCGAACACCGTGAGGTCGCGGGCGATGTTGACCACCCCCAGCACGGCGATGACCACGAACCACACCAGCGTCACGGGGCCAAAGATGCGGCCCACCGTGGCCGTGCCCCGGCTCTGCATGGCGAACAGCGCCACCAGGATGCCGATGGTGATGGGGATGATGTACGGCTCGAAGAGCGGCGTGGCCACCTTGAGGCCCTCCACGGCGCTCAGCACGGAGATGACGGGGGTGATCATGCCGTCGCCGTACAGCAGCGCCGTGCCGAACAGGCCCAGCATGATGAGCACCCAGCGCGGGCTGCGCGTGAGGGCGCCCACCGGCGTCACCAGCGACGTGAGCGCCAGGATGCCGCCCTCGCCGCGGTTGTCGGCCCGCAGCACGAAGATGGCGTACTTGATGGAGATCACCAGCACCAGCGCCCAAAAGATGAGCGACAGCACGCCCAGCACGTTGTCGCGCGTGGGCAGGATGCCGTGCGTGTGGTGAAACGATTCGCGCACGGCGTACAGCACGCTGGTGCCGATGTCGCCGTACACCACGCCCAGCGCGGCGAGCGACAGCGACGCCAGGTAGCGCCCCCGCGGCTCGCCCTCCGTATTTGCCTCGTCCTCCGTGGCCACCTTGTTCCTCCGGTCGAGATTGAACACTGCATTCTCACGCAGAGGGAGCAGAGGCAGCAGAGTACTTCGACTGCATCGGACGAGTCTGCTGCTTCGTCTGCGTGAGAAGGCAGTCGGGTGCTGACGGGAGGAATGTGGGGCGGCGGGCGCAAAGGCCGCACAAAGGGCGGCGGGCGGGGCGTTAAGGAATCACAAAGAACCGTCGGGGAGGTCGGCGGCGGGGACGGCGAAGGCGAAGACGCTGCCGCCGTCCGCCCGGGGCGCGTAGTGCAGCGACCCGCCCTGCGCCTCGGCCAGGCGCCGGGCGATGGAGAGGCCCAGCCCCGCCCCGCCCGACCGGGCCCCGGGGACGCGGTAGAAGCGGTCGAAGATCCGGGGCAGGTGCTCGGCCGGGATGCCGGTGCCGGTGTCGCTGACGGCGAACCGGACCGTTTTGCC
This sequence comes from Actinosynnema sp., assembly GCF_052038725.1. Lineage (NCBI taxonomy): Bacteria > Bacillati > Actinomycetota > Actinomycetes > Pseudonocardiales > Pseudonocardiaceae > Actinosynnema > Actinosynnema sp. Next base: position 947 of record NZ_JBQGCX010000550.1, on the reverse strand, counting down.
GTCCCCCTCGGGCCCGGCGGCGACCCGCACCGAGCCGCCCCGGGGGGTGTGCGCCAGGGCGTTGCCGAGGAGGTTGTCGAAGACGTGCTCGATCCGCTCGCGGTCGACCAGCACCGGCCCGGCGCCGGGGGCGGTTTCGCCCGCGAGCGCGACCCCGGCGGCGGCGGCGCGGGCCTCGAACCGGGCCACGGCCTCGGCGACGAGGTCGGCCGGCCGCGCCGGGCGGAGGTCGAGCCGGACCCGGCCCTGCTCGATCCGGGCGAGGTCGAGCAGGTCGTTGACCATCGCCAGCAAACGCTCCGAGTCCTGCCGCGCCGCGAGGAGCAACTCGACCTGCTTCGGTTCGAGCGGGCCGACGGCCTCTTCGAGCAGGAGGTGGACGGCCATCTGCATGCTCGTGAGCGGCGTCTTGAGCTCGTGGCTCACCGTGGCGACCATGTCGCTCTTGAGCTGGTCGACGCGGCGGAACCGGGTCACGTCCTGGAGCACGACCGCCGCGCCCAGGGGGCCGGACTCGCCCCGCATCGCGAGCACCCGGGGCAGGAAGAACTTCTCCTGGCCGTCGTCGCGGAGGCAGACCGTCTGGTCCATGTCGGTGGGCAGGTAGCTGCCGAGCCCGCCGAGGGCATCGGCCAGGGGCGTTTGCAGGGCCGGGGGCGGGGTCCACGGGGCCGTCCCCCCGCCCGGGTCGAGCCCGAGGACGCGGTGCGCGGCCGGGTTGACCCGCTCCACGGCGCCGCCCGGGTCGACCACCACGACCGGGTCGGGGAACGAGTCGATCGTGGCCTGCGCCGTCTGCTGGGCCCGGATCAGCCGCTCGGTGCCGGCCTGGCGATACTCGCGGAGGGTCCGGGCCATCGCGTTGAAGGTCTGGGCGAGTTCGCCGAGTTCGTCGCGGGTCGTGACCGGCACCACCTGGTCGTAGTCCCCCTGCCCCAGCGCCCGGG
>NZ_JBQGCX010000549.1:0-1852 GCF_052038725.1 Actinosynnema sp. | reverse complement strand
GGCGAGCTGGTCGGCGGAGGTGGTGTCGGCGCGCTCGTAGCGGTGGCGGACGCCCGCGGCGGTCATGCGGGCGAGGTTGGCGGCCAGCTCGGCGTCGTCGGCGGGGTCGGCGCGGCCGATCAGGGCGAGGGCGGCGCCGGTGTCGGTGGCGACGGCGAGCGCGCACTCGGCGGTGATGCCCTTGCCGCCGCCGGTGACGAGCAGGACGTCGTCGGGGCCCAGCGGGGAGGGGGCTGCGGTGTCGAGGGCTGCGGCGTCCGGGACTGCGGTGTCCGGGACTGCGGTGTCCGGGACTGCGGCGTCGGGAGCGGGTTCGGCCACGCGCAGCACCGGGACGGTGCGGGCGCCGTTCGCGGCGTAGCGGGCCTGGGTGAAGCCCTCGCCCGCGGCGATCTCGGCGACGACGGCGGCAGCGGCGGCGTGGTCGGGCAGGCCCGCGGCCAGGTCGACCACGGTGACCGGCAGGTGCGGGGCCTCCAGGTGCAGGGTGCGGGCCAGGCCGGACATGCCGAGGGCGCCCTGGGCGAGCGCGAACCGCCTGCCGGTGGCCAGGGCGTCGCGGGCGGCGGCCAGGGCCAGGGCGACGTGCTCGGGGCCGCCTTCCGGGGGCAGGAGCAGCAGGACGCCGTCGCCGGGCAGCGCGCCCGCGAGGTGGCTGGTGAGGCGGTGGCCGTCGGGGGCGTGCACGGTCCAGTCGCCGGGTTCGGCGACCTGGACGGGGCGCAGCGGGCGCTCGACCTGCACGACGCGGAACGGGCGCACCCAGGGCGCGACGCCGGGGGCCTCGCCGTCCTGCCGGTCGCCGTCGTGGGCGGTGGCGGCCAGCTCGTCGATCAGGTCGGCCAGCTCGCCCAGGCGGGCGGTGGCGAAGTTCGGGCTGGTCTCCAGCGCGGGGCGGCCGAGGCCCCTGGTGACCTCGTTGACGAGCTGGCCGACCGTGATGGAGCTCAGGTGCAGGTCGTCCAGCGGGTGGGTGTGCTCGGTGAGCGCCTCCAGCGGCAGCTCGGCGCGCTGGGCGGCGAGCCTGCGCAGCAGGTCCAGGGTGCTCTCGCCCTCGGCCTGGGCGCTCGCCTCGGGGGCGGCCTGCGCGGCGCTCGTGGTGGTGCGCAGCGCGGGGTCCAGCTCGGGGGCGGTCTCGCACGGGCTGGCCAGGAACGTCATCGCGCCGTCCAGGGGCAGCTCGCGCGCCACCCGGTCGGCGAACAGCGGGGCGGTGCGGATCGGGGCGCCGAGGGCGTGCGCGGCGGCGACGACGGTGAGCAGCGGGGCCAGCGAGGCGCTGTCGGCGTCCACGGACAGCGCGGGGGTTCCGGGGGCGATGTCGGCGAGCAGGCCGGTGAGCACCCGGCCGGGGCCGACCTCCACGACCAGGTCGGCGTGCTCGGCGAGCCCGGTGGCGGCCTCCTGGAAGCGGACCGGGCCGGTGATCTGCTCGCGCAGCAGCGCCCTCAGGTCGGCGTCGGGGGCGAGCGGGGCCCCGGTGACGGTGGAGTGGACGGGGCGGATGAGCCTGCCGAAGTCGTAGTCGACCAGGCGCTCGGCCATCGCGTCGGCGGCCGGGGCGACCAGGGGCGAGTGGAACGCGTGGGACACCGGGAGGCGGGTGGCGTGCACGCCGCGCGCACTGGCGGCTGCGCAGACCCGGTGGACGGCGTCTGCGGGGCCGGAGAGCACGGTCTGGTCGGGGCCGTTGAAGCCGGCGACCACGACGTCCTCCCCCGCCGCCAGCCCGGCGGCCCGGTCGGGGCCCGCGGCGAGGCTGGCCATCGCGCCCCCGCCCTGGCCTGCGTGCGCCATGACCCGGCCGCGCTCGGTGGCCAGGGACAGCACGCGGCCCGCGTCGAGCGCGCCC
>NZ_JBQGCX010000548.1:0-4399 GCF_052038725.1 Actinosynnema sp. | reverse complement strand
CGGGCCCGCGCGGCGGGGGGCGCGCGCCGGACGCCGTGGCCCGCAAGGGGAGCACCGCCGGGCGGGTGGGGGCGGGGTGCGCGACGGCCGCGGTCGTCGTCTTCCTCTGGCGCGGGGTGAGCGCCTCGCTGCTGGACCTGCGGGTCTACCTGACCGGCGGGCGGGTCTGGCTGGCGGGCGGCGAGCTGTACGGGGCCTCGTTCCCCGGCCCGAACGGGCTGCCGTTCACCTACCCGCCGTTCGCCGCCGCGCTGTTCGCGCCGCTGGAGCTGCTGCCGTGGCCGCTGGTCGTGGGGCTGTGGACCGCCGCCGGGGTGCTGCTGCTGGGGTGGGTGTGCGTGCTCGCGGCGGGGGAGCGGGAGGGCGGGCTGTGGCTGGCGTCCGCGTGCCTGCTGCTGGAACCGGTGCGCGGGACCCTGGAGCTGGGGCAGGTCAACCTGCTGCTGCTGGCCCTGGTGGCGGCGGACTGCCTGCTGCCGCGCCCGCCGTGGCCGCGCGGGCTGCTGCTCGGGATCGCCGCGTCGGTCAAGCTCACGCCCGCGATCTTCGTGCTGTTCCTGCTCTCCCGCAGGGACTTCCGGGCCGCGGTGACGGCGGGGGCGGCCTTCGCCGGGTGCGCGGTGCTGGGGTGGTTCCTCGCGCCGCGCGACTCGGTGGTGTTCTGGACCTCCGCCGTCGTCGACCCGGACCGCGTCGGCGGGCTGCCCTACGCGGGCAACCAGTCGGTCAAGGGCGTGCTGGTGCGCCTCGGGCTCGACGGGCCGCTGTGGTTCGCGGCGTGCGCGGTGGTGCTGGCGCTGCTGGTCGTCGTGCTGCGAGGGGTGCGCGACGACCTCACCGCCGTGGTGGCCACGGCCGCCGCCGGGGTGCTGGTGTCGCCGGTGTCCTGGTCGCACCACTGGGTGTGGGCCGCGCCCGCGCTGCTCCTGCTGCGCGGGCGGGCCCGTGTCGCGGTCGGGGCGGTGCTGCTGGTGGGACCGCACTGGTTGCTGCCCAGGACCGGGGACGTCGAGCTGGACTGGGCGTGGTGGCAGCACCTCGTGGGCGACGCCTACGCGGTGCTGGGACTGGCTTTCCTGGTGGTGCTGGCGTGGCGGGAGCTGCGGCGCGCGGCCCACGCGCCGGTCGGGGCGGCCGTCCCGACCGGCGGGTGAGCGCTACCCGAGCGCCGGGATCCGGCCGTCGGGGCGGTCGCGCTCGGTGTGCGAGCGCCACAGCGCTTCCGCGACCTCGGCCGGGTCCAGCTCCGGGAAGTCCACGTCCGGGGTGATCGCCCCGGACCGCAGCGCGGCGTGCACGGCGCTCCCGGTGATCATGCCGCCGATCTGGAGCGTCGCCACGTGCACGCCGTGCCGCGCCACCTCCGCGAACAGGCTCTGCGCGTAGTTGCGGGTCGCGGCCATCGCCGGACCGATGCCGCTCAGGCGCGGGGCCGGGTGGGTCGCCGAGACGCTCTGGGCGATCAGGACGCTGCCGCCGCCGCGCTCGCGCAGCTCCCACAGCACGGCCCGCACCACCGCCACCGGGGTCAGGTAGTACAGGTCCACCAGCCTGCCCGCCACCTGCGGCGTCAGCTCGGCGGCGGGGGTGAAGCCGGACAGGTCGAGCGGCGCGCACACCACCACGTCGATCCGGCCGAACCGGGCCCGGACCCGCTCGACCAGGTCCGGGACCTCGGCGGGGTGGGACAGGTCGGCGGTGAACGGCTCGGCCTCCACGCCCTCCCCGGCGAGCTCGCCCGCCAGCGCGGCCAGGCGGCCGTGGTCGCGCGCCACCAGGGCCACCCGGTGGCCCTCGCGGCCGAAGCGCCTGGCCAGCGCGGGGCCGAGGCCGGTGCCCACGCCCAGCAGGACGGCGGTCGGGGTGCTCACCGCGCCAGCTTCAGGTCGCCGCGCACGACGGCGCGGATGTGGTCGCTCGCCAGCAGGTCGTGCGGGTAGCCCAGCTCGATCCGGCTCACCTCGTCCAGGCGGGCCAGGTGGTCCGCCGTCAGCTCCACCTCCAGCGCCCCCAGGTTGTCCGCAAGCTGCGCCGGGGTCCGCGCGCCCAGCACCGGGGCGACCACGGCGGGGTTGGCCAACGTCCAGGCCAGCGCCACCTGCGCCGCGGTGCGCCCGAGTTCCCCCGCCACCCGCGTCACCTCCTCGGCGATCGCCAGGTTCCGCCCGGTCACCAGCCCCAGCGCGGTGTTGAACCCCTCCCGCGCGCTGTCCGCCGCACCCCCGGCGCGCCCGTACTTGCCGGTCAGCAGCCCGCCCGCCAGCGGGGAGTACGGGGTCACGCCGAGGCCCGCCGCCCGCGCCATCGGGATCAGGTCGCGCTCGGCCGCCCGGTTGGCCAGGTTGTACTCGACCTGCAGCGCCACCAGCGGCGACCAGCCGCGCAGGTCGGCGATCGCCTGCATCCGGGACACCTCCCACGCGGGCGCGTTGGACATCGCCACGTGCAGCACCTTCCCGCGCCGCACCAGGTCGTCCATGGCGCGCAGGATCTCCTCCACCGGGGTGGTGAAGTCCCACACGTGCAGGTGCAGCAGGTCGAGGTGGTCGGTGCCCAGCCGGGTCAGGCTGCTCTCCACCGACGAGACCATGCTCTTGCGGTGGCTGCCCGCCGAGTTCGGGTCGCCCGGCCTGCGCAGCGTCGTGTACTTCGTCGACAGCACGAGGGTTTCCCTGCTGCCGCGGGTGAACTCGCCCAGCCAGCGCTCGGACGTGCCGTCGGTGTAGGTGTTCGCGGTGTCGATGAAGTTGCCGCCGCGCTCGACGTAGGCGTCGAACAGCTGCCGCGCCTCGGCCTTGTCCGCGCCCCAGCCGTGCTCGGTGCCGAACGTGGCCGTGCCCAGCGCGAGCGGGGAGACCCGCAGGCCGGAGCGGCCCAGCAGGCGGTAGGTGTCCAGGGTCAGTGGCATGTACGTCTCCGGTTGTCGTGTTCCTCGTGCCGGGGACGAGTCTGTTCGCGGCGGTCCGGCGCGGTAAGGGAGAGCGCTTCCTGGGAACAGCCTTCCCACCCTCCGCCGTTGAGCCGGTCATGACGACCCCCGCTGTGGACCGGAACCGCGAGCTGGCCGCCTTCCTGCGCAGCCGCCGGGAGCGCCTGGACCCCGGCGACCTCGGGCTGCCCGCGCGCGAGCGGGCCCGGCGCACCCCGGGGCTGCGCCGGGAGGCGGTCGCCGAGCTGGCCGGGGTGAGCGTGGACTACGTGGTGCGGCTGGAGCAGGCGCGCGGGCTGCGTCCCTCGGTGGAGGTGGTGGAGGCGCTGGCCCGCGCGCTGCGGCTCGCCCCCGACGAGCGCACCTACCTGTTCGACCTGGCGCGGCGGCGGCCACCGGGGCGCGGCGGGCTGACCACCGAGGCGGTCGCGCCGCTGGCCCGGCTGGTGGCCGACCTGTCGCCGCTGCCCGCGATGCTGCTCAACCACCGGTTCGACATCCTGGCCTGGAACCCGGAGCTGGCCGCGCTGCTGGTGGACGTCGACACCCTGCCGCCCGCCCGGCGCAACTCCATGTGGCTGTGCCTGATGCACCCGGACGTGCGCGAGTTCTACCTGGACCGCGAGCGGGTCGTGCGGGAGGGCGTGGCGCACATGCGGGCGGCGTGGGCCGCGCACCCGGACGACGTGGCGCTGACCGCGCTCATCGGCGAGTTCACCGAGGGCAACCCGGAGTTCGCCAGGGTGTGGGCCGAGCGGGACGTCATGGCGACCGGCCGGGGCAGCAAGGCGTTGCGGCACCCCGAGGTGGGGGTGCTGTCGGTGCAGTACGAGACGCTGAAACCCTTGCAGGACCCCGATCAGCTGCTGGTGATCATGCGTGCCGCCGACCCCGGCAGCCAGGCGGCGTTCGACCGGTTGCGGGCGCGGTGATCCCGCCCCCGCACCGGGTTCGGGGTCGTGCGGCTGTTCTTCAGGCGTCCGCTGCCCACGCGTCCGCCACCGGCAGCGAGATCACCATGGTCAGCCCGCCGCCCGGCGTGTCCTCGGCGCTGATCGCGCCGCCCATCGCGTCCACGAAGCCCTTGGCCACGCTGAGCCCCAGCCCCACGCCCGGCGTGCTGTCCCGGTCGCCGAGCCGCTGGAACGGGGTGAACACCGCCCGCGCGGACTTCTCCGGCACGCGGCTGCCGTGGTCCACCACGCGCAGCTCCACCCGGTCGTCGTGCGCGCTGGCCCGCACCACCACCTCCGGCTCGTGCTCGGTGATCACCCCGTCGCCGTCCACGTCCACCACCCGCCGGGGCGCCATCCGGCCGTGCCGCAGCGCGTTGTCCACCACGTTGGCCACCACCCGCTCCAGCAGCCCGCCGTCCGCCAGCACCGGCGGCAGGTCCTCGGGCACCTCCACCGACACCGCCGCCCGCTCGTCCAGCCCGGACAGCGCCCGCGCGACCACCTCGTCGATCGT
>NZ_JBQGCX010000547.1:0-1504 GCF_052038725.1 Actinosynnema sp. | reverse complement strand
TTGGCGGTCACCACGAACGACGCCGCCACCACCGCGATGTCCCGGAAGGCGTGGACCTCCTCGGCCGCCAGGCAGACGGTGAACGGCAGCAGGAGGACCAGGGTGGTCTCCAGGGTGGTGCTGCCCCGGCGCTTGCGGACGGCCGGGGTCGCGGCGGCGAACGCTCCGCCCACCAGGACGCCGACGGTGAGCTTGTAGGCGAACTGGGTGATGCCGCCCAGCGAGGGCAGCGCCCAGGAGGCCGCGAGGCCGAGCGCGAACGTGGTCAGCACGACCAGCACCACGCCCAGGTGGACGATCGGCCGCAGGTTCGCGCCGAACCCGGTGAACGCGGCGCCCCGCGCCGCCGAGCAGAGCAGGGGCGGGACGACGATCGCCAGGATCAGCCCGCTGTCCAGCTCCAGCTTCGGCATCCAGGGCAGGAACGAAGCGGCTGCGGCCAGCACGACCACGACCAGGCCCGGTTCCACGCCCCTGCGCCGCGCCACCGCCGTGATCGCGAGCCCCGCCCCGACGATGAGCAGGACCTGGACGCCGTTCACCCTCGTTCACCCGGACGCACGTGGGCGGGCGCCACGCGCGCGCGGGCGGTCCGGCCCGGCCACCGGACGGAGGTAATTCGACCAGGTGATGGCGTTGCCGTTGCTTCGGCACGCCGCAATTCGCGGGGGCGGGTGAGCGTTAGCCGTCCTTACACTGATCGAATGCGGCAGCAGGATCGGTTTTCGCTCATTCTCGATCGGCTGAACCACAGCGGTTCGGTCACCGTGGGCGAGCTGTCCGGGGCGACCGGCGCGTCCGCCGCCTCGGTCCGGCGGGACCTGCGGTCGCTGGAGGAGCAGCAGCTGCTCAAGCGCACGCACGGCGGCGCGGTGTCCACCGAGGTGATCTACGAGCTGCCGCAGCGGTACCGGGCGGGGCGCGGGCAGCAGCAGAAGCGGCGGATCGCCGAGGCCGCGGCGGCGCTGGTGGACGAGGACGTGCGGTCGGTGGGGCTGGGCGGCGGCACGACCACGACCGAGCTGGCCAGGCTGCTCGCGGCGGGCAAGCCGCTCAAAGTGGTCACCAACGCGCTCAACATCGCGAGCGACCTGTCGGTGCGGCCGTCGATCGACCTGGTGGTGACCGGCGGCGGGGTGCGGCCGGACTCGTACGACCTGGTGGGGCCGATCGCGGACCGGGCGCTGGCGGGGATCAGCGTGGACGTGGTGTTCCTGGCGGCGGCGGGGGTGGACTCGGTGCTCGGGGTGAGCTCGTGCGACGAGATCGGGGCGAACACCGACCACAGCCTGATGGCGACCGGGCGGCGGGTGGTGGTGCTGGCCGACCCGGAGGTGGTGGGGCGGCGGGCGTTCGCGCGGGTGGCCCCGGTGACGGCCGCCCGGGGGCAGGTCCAGCTCACCGCCGCCTCCAGCGGCGCGGGCACGGCAGGTGGCATCACGATCAGCCCGTGCGGCAGGCCCGCGACCGGTGGGCCGTCGTGCGTGAAGCCGACGGTGTACGA
>NZ_JBQGCX010000546.1:0-4747 GCF_052038725.1 Actinosynnema sp. | reverse complement strand
GCCGGGGCACCCGGTCCTGGTTCTCCCGGCCGCCCGCGCGGCGCGCCGCCTGCCTCTCCCGCCCTCGTCCCCGCCCCTGCCTCATTTCCACCCCCCTCCCATCCCGATCCCGAAGCCTCCGGCCCCTCACCTCCTCGCTCTGGTCTAGACCTACCTCCCGTTCGCCCTTAGCATCCCCGTTGCTTCCCATGAAACACGCGTTGCGCAGAGTGCAACGCGTCGGAGAAGGGGTTGTCGGATGCGCTTCCTGGTCGCCGCCGCCACGACGGCACTGCTCCTCACCGGCTGCGCGCCGGTCCAGTCCGGCCCCGCTCCCGAGAGCGGCGACGAGCGCGTCGGGCAGCTGCGGGTGTGGCTCTTCGACGAGGTCAACCGGGCGCCCAAGGAGGCCGTCGTCGCCCGCGCCGTCGCCGAGTTCGAGGCCGCGCACGAGGGCGTCACCGTCGACGTCCAGCACATCCAGGTCGCCAGCCGCGCCGAGCGCTTCAAGGCCGCCTTCAGCGACCCCGCCAGCGCCCCCGACGTCGCCGAGTTCGGCAACACCGACCTCGCGGGCTACGTCGCGGGCGGCGGCTTCGCCCCGCTCGACCTCGGCGGCTGGCCCGACGCCGCCGACCTGGCCCCCCGGATCGCCGAGACCGGCGAGGTCGACGGCCTGCTCTACGGCCTGCCCTGGTACGTCGGCGTCCGCGCCCTCTACTACCGCACCGACGTCTTCCGCGAGCTGGGCCTCCAGCCCCCGGCCACCATCGCCGACCTCGCCCCCACCGCCCGCGCGATCCGCGCCGCCCGACCCGACCTCCTCGGCATCTCGGCGGGCGGCAAGTACACCTACGGCGCGCTCCCGTTCCTCTGGGCGGCGGGCGGCGACGTCGCGCGCGAGCAGGACGGGCGACACACCTCCGCCCTCACCGCCCCCGAGTCCCTCGCCGGCCTGCGCCGCTACACCGAGCTGCTCGCCGACGACATCTGCCCGCCCGCCCAGTGCGCCGCCAACGGCGGCGACGCCAGCGTCGAGGCGTTCCGCGCGGGCAAGGCCGCCATGGTGATCGGCGGCGACTTCAACCGGAAGTCCGTCGACGACTCCGCCGCGGGCGGCAAGTACGCCGTCGTCCCGCTGCCCGGCGAGACCGCGGGCTCGATCGCCCCGGCGTTCGCGGGCGGCAACCTCCTCGGCGTCCTCAAGGGCACCCGGCACCGCACCCTCGCCACCGAGTTCGTGCAGCTCCTGGGCGGCAAGCGGTACCAGCGCGAGATGTTCGACGCGATGGGCAACCTGCCCGCGTTCACCGACGTGCAGGCCGAGGTCGCCGCCGCGAACCCCGCCCTGGAGCCGTTCACCCGCACCCTGGAGGCGGGCACCCGGTTCGTCCCCGCCACCCCGGACTGGGCCAAGGTCGACGCGCAGGGCGTGCTGCCCACCCTCATCCAGGAGGTCGCCACCGGCGCCAAGGACCTGGACGCGGCGGCGGCCGACGCGGCGGCCCGGATGAACGACATCTTCGGCTCATGACCGTCCACAGTGGACGCAGTGACACCCGCGCCGCGCTCGCCCACCTGGCCCCGGCGCTGCTGGTCCTGGTCGGCCTGCTCGGCTACCCGGTCTACCAGCTCGTCGTCATCTCCCTGTTCGACTACGGCCAGGAGCAGGTCAGCGGCGGCGCCCCGCTCACCTTCCTCGGCCTGGGCAACTACGCGGAACTGCTGGGGGACAGCAGGTTCTGGTCCGTGCTCGGCCAGACCGCCGGGTTCGCCGCGATCTGCGTCGGTGGCGCCCTGCTGGTCGGCGCGGTCCTCGCCGTCGTCGCCACCAGGGTCCGCCCGTGGGCCCGCGCCCTGCTGTTCCTGACCGCGCTCGGAGCCTGGTCCACCCCGGCCGTCGCGGGCTCCACGATCTGGCTGTTCCTGTTCGACGCGAGCTTCGGCTTCGTCAACGAGGCCCTCACCGCGCTCGGGATCGAGGGCGCGCGCGACTTCCCGTGGCTGTACGGGAGGTGGACCGCGTTCGGCGTCGTCGCCGCCGAGGTGGTCTGGTGCTCGTTCCCGTTCGTCATGCTCACCCTCTACGCGGGCATCCGCTCGATCCCCGGAGAGGTCCTGGAGGCCGCCGCGCTCGACGGGGCCTCCACCTGGCGGGCCGCCCGCAGCGTCGTGCTGCCCCTGCTCCGCCCGCTGCTGGTGATCGTCACCATCCAGTCGGTCATCTGGGACTTCAAGGTCTTCACCCAGGTCTACGTGATGACCAGCGGCGGCGGCATCGCAGGCCGCAACCTCGTGCTGGCCGTGCACGCCTACCAGCAGGCGTTCGCCGCCTCCGAGTACGGGATGGGCGCGGCGATCGGCGTCGTCACCACCGCGCTGCTGCTCCTGCTCACCGCGGGCTACCTGCGCGCGCTGCGCCGGGGAGGTGAGCCGCTGTGAGGCGCTGGGCCTGGGAGGCGGTCGCGGTCGGCGCGTCGCTCGTCGTCGCGTTCCCGCTGTACTGGATGGTGCTCACCGCGCTCAAGCCCGCCGCCGAGGTGGTGTCGGCCGAACCGAGGCCGTGGACGCTCGCCCCGTCGCTGGACAGCTTCACCCGCGCCCTCACCGTCGAGAGCTTCGGCCGCTACCTGGCCAACAGCCTCGTCGTCGCGGTCGCGGTGGTGCTGCTGAGCCTGGTGCTGTCGTTCCTGGCGGCCACCGCGCTCACCCGGTTCCGGTTCACGGGCCGCACCACGATGCTGGTGATGCTGCTGGTGGTGCAGATGGTCCCGGTGGAGGCGCTGACCATCCCGCTGTTCTTCCTGGTGCGCCAGGTGGGTTCGGCCGTTCCCGCGCTCGGGCTCAACCACCTCGGCTCGCTCGTGCTGGTGCACCTGGCGTTCAGCCTGCCGTTCGCGATCTGGATGCTGCGCGGCTTCGTCGCGGCCGTTCCGGTGGAGCTGGAGGAGGCGGCGACCCTGGACGGCGCGTCCCGGACCAGGTTCCTGTGGGGGGTGCTGTTCCCGCTGGTCGCCCCCGGCCTGGTGGCGACGAGCGCGCTGTCGTTCATCCACGCCTGGAACGACTTCCTGTTCGCCAAGACGTTCATCATCTCCGCCGAGGAGAACCAGACCCTGCCGCTCGCGCTCCAGGTGTTCGTGCGGCCCGATCAGAACGACTGGGGGGCGATCATGGCCGGTTCCACCCTGATGACCTTGCCGGTGCTGGTGTTCTTCGTGCTGGTGCGGCGCAACCTCGTCGGCGGCCTCGCCGGGGCGGTGAAGTCGTGACGCTGCTGCCCGAACCGGTGTCGGTGGTCTGGGGCGGGGGGACCGTGCCGTGGTCGCCGCCGGTCGTGCGGCGCGCGCCCGGACCGGCCGAGGGCTACCGGATCTCCATCTCCGCCCGTGGCGTCCACGTCGAGGCGTCCGACGACGCCGGCGAGTTCTACGCCCACCAGACCCTGCGCCAGCTGCGCGGGCCCGACGCGTTCCGGGCCGCGCCGATCCGACCGGACGGGCCCGTGCCGGTGTGCGAGATCGTCGACCGCCCCGAGCACCGGTGGCGCGGCTGCATGATCGACGTGGCGCGGCACTTCCTGCCCAAGCACGACCTGCTGCGGTACGTGGACCTGCTGGCCGCGCACAAGCTCAACGTGCTGCACCTGCACCTGACCGACGACCAGGGCTGGCGGGTCGAGTCCGAGCGCTTCCCGAGGCTGCACGAGGTCGGCGGCTGGCGGCCGGACTCGCGGTGGGGCGACCGGCGCGGCGGGCTGAGCACGGGCAGGCCGCACGGCGGGTACTACACGCGCGACGACCTGCGCGAGGTCGTGGCGTACGCGGCGGCGCGGCACGTGGGCGTGGTGCCGGAGATCGACGTGCCGGGGCACTCGCAGGCGGCCATCGCGGCGTACCCGGAGCTGGGCGTCGACGGCGGCGGGGTGTGGACCGACTGGGGGGTGAACCCGCGCGTCCTCAACGGGGCGCAGTCCACAGTGGACTTCTACCGCGCGGTGTTCGACGAGCTGCTGGAGGTGTTCCCCGGCGAGGTGGTCGGCTTCGGCGGCGACGAGGCGCCGGGTGGCGACGGGCGGTTCGTGCGCCTGATCGCGGAGCACCTGGTGGCGCGCGGGCGCAGGCCGTACGGCTGGGACGAGGTGCTGGACGTCGAGGGCCTGCCGGAGGAGACGGTCATCGCGGCGTGGCGCTCGGAGGAGGCGGCGGAGCGGGCGCTGGAGCGCGGGCTGGACGTGGTCGCCTGCCCGGAGCGGCACGCGTACCTGGACTACCGGCAGTCCGAGGACGCGGACGAGCCGATCCCGGTGGGCACGGTCCTCACCACCGAGGCCGTGCGCGCGTACCGGCCACCCGCCGGGGTGCTCGGCGCGCAGGCGAACATCTGGACCGAGCACCTGGACAGCCCGAGGCGCCTGGACTACGCCGCGTTCCCGAGGCTCTCGGCGTTCGCGGAGGGGGCGTGGAACCCGGCCCCGGTGGAGGGGGCGGGGTTCGCGGCGAGGCTGGGCGCGCACCGGCCCTGGCTCGCCGCGCTCGGCGTCGAGCACCGCCCGCCGGCCGGACCGCTGCCGTGGCAGCGCCTGCCAGGGGTGCCCGGCCACCCGCGCTGATCACGCCTCCTCGGGCACGAGGACCCACGCGGCGAGGTAGAGGATCGCGCCCGCGCCCACGCCGAACAGCGTGGCGGCGACGAGCAGGATGCGGAGCAGCGCGGCATCGATGCCGAGCATCTTCGGCGCGCCGGCGCACACGCCGGCGATCATGCG
>NZ_JBQGCX010000545.1:0-7459 GCF_052038725.1 Actinosynnema sp. | reverse complement strand
CGCGCGGGGGCGCACCCCGCCGCGGGGTCCACCTCGGGGCGGGTCCGCCGGGGCCGGGCCCCGGTCCCGGGTGGGGCCCCGCCGGCGCTTTCCCGCTGGGGGGCCCTTCCGCTCCAGCACAGCGCCCGGCACCCGGCACCGGCACCCGGCGCCGGCGCACGGCTCTCCGCCTCGCTGCTCTCCGCCTCGCGGTCCTCAGCGCCCGCGCACGGCCTCCACCGCGGTGTCCGGGTTGTCGGCGAACACCCCGTCGACCCCGGTGGCCAGGAACCGCGCGTACTCCTCGAACGCCCGCCCGTACGCGGCCGGGTCGGTCGACGAGCGGTGGTCGGCGGGCAGGAACGCGTTCTCGTTGCGGAACGTCCACACGTGCACCAGCAGCCCGCGCGCGTGCGCGTCCCGCACCACCGGCGTCTCCGGCAGCAGGAACCCGCCCGCGTCCCTGGGCAGCACCACGTCCTTGGCCAGCCCCACCCCGGACGCGTACCGCGCGACCTCCTCCAGCCCGGCGGGCGTCACCAGGTCGCGGTAGGTGCGCGGGTCACCTGCCTGCACGAAGTCGTACGGCGCGCCCGACGCGTTCACCAGCTGCACCAGCGGCACCCGCAGCGACCGGCTGAGCGCCTTCAGGTTCGCCACCTCGAACGACTGCACGAACACCTTCGCGCCGCGCCTGTTCAGCCCGTTGCGCTCCAGCGCCCGCACCAGCGCGGGCTCCAGCGGCAGCCCGATGTCCCGGAAGTAGGTGGGGTGCTTGGTCTCCGGGTAGATCCCGATCTCCCGGCCCAGCTCGCGGCCCAGCCTCCGGGTCAGGTCCACGACCTCCTGGAAGGTCGGGATCTCGTACCGGCCGTCGTAGAGGGTGTTGCGCGGTCGCACCTCCGGGATGCGCTCCTTCGCCCGCAGCACCTTCAGCTCGGCCAGGGTGAAGTCCTCGGTGAACCAGCCGGTGACCGCGACCCCGTCTACCGACTTGGTGGTCCGCCGACCGGCGAACTCCGGGCGGGCGGCCACGTCCGTGGTGCCGCCGATCTCGTTCTCGTGCCTGGCGACGAGCTGCCCGTCCTTCGTGGGCACCAGGTCCGGCTCGACGTAGTCGGCGCCCATCCGCGCGGCCAGCTCGTACGCGGCCAGCGTGTGCTCCGGCCGGTGCCCGGACGCGCCCCGGTGCCCGATCACGACCACCCGCTCGCCCCGCTGCTCCGGCGCCACCTCCGGTTCCGCCGCGGCCGAGGGCGCCAGGCCCACCGCCGCGAGCGCCACCAGCGCCACCCCTGCCAACCGACTCCGCACCATCGAGGCCTCCTCGGTGAGTGAGCACAACGCGCAGGGCAGCATCGTCGCGCTCCGCGACGATCCCGTCACGGAACGGCCAACCGGGGGCGGCGGACCGGTGAACGATCCCCGGCGCGGGATTAACAGTCCCTTGAGGCGGTCGCCCTGTCGCTGTGACCGGGAGCACAACTAGCGTTCCCTGCACGACCGGCGCGGCAGGAGAGGGGCGTGGACCAGATGAAAGAGCCAAATCAGCTGAGCCGCAGCAGAGGGTTGCGGTGCAGCGGTCGGTGGTTTCGCACTGCTGCGCAGCGCGGGTGCACGTGAGCGGCTCCACCGACCATCACGGCAAGACGGCCGAGCAGGCCGCCGAACGCCCCCCGGACGAACGTCCCCCGGACGTCGCGGACCTCATCGCCGAGCACGACGAGGAGTTGCCCGCCCGGTCGCTGTCCCGCCGCTGGGACCGCGCGGTCTGGCTGGTCTGCCTGGCCACCGCGCTGCTCGTGCTCAAGCAGGTGTTCCTGCCGTTCAGCAAGGGCAACCAGTTCTACCTCGTGCTGTTCCTCGGCGTGACCCTGCCGCTGGTGTTCCTCTGCTACCGCCCCGGAAGACCCGCCGCGTCCCGCGCCGAGCGCGACGACCCCGCCCCCCTGGACTGGGCGCTGTCGCTGCTGGCCCTGCTGGTCGGCCTCTACCCGCTGCTCGGCGGCTTCGACTCGTTCCTCGACCGCCAGGGCCAGCTCACCACCCTCGACGTCGCCGCGGGCGCGGCCCTGCTGCTGCTCGTGCTGGAGGCCGCCCGCCGCACCACCGGCTGGGTGCTGCCCTCGGTGTGCGTCGCCTTCACCGCCTTCGCCTACTACGGCGGCTACCTGCCGCCCGACTGGGCGATCTCGCACGCGGGCGTGGACTTCAGCCAGATCATCAACGGCTTCTACAACGACGCCACCGGCTTCTACGGCACCCCGCTCGACGTCGCCGCGACCTACATCGTGCTGTTCACCCTCTACGGCGCGGTGCTCAACACCTCCGGCGCGGGCGCGTTCTTCGTGGACCTGAGCTTCGCCGCGTTCCGCCGCTCCCGCACCGCGCCCGGCCGCACCGCCGCCACCGCCGGGTTCCTGCTCGGCACGGTCTCCGGCTCCGGGACCGCGACCACCGTCAGCCTCGGCGCGGTCACCTGGCCGGTGCTGAAGAAGGCCGGCTACCCCAGGGAGAGCGCGGGCGGCCTGCTCGCCGCGTCCGGCATCGGCGCCATCCTGTCCCCGCCGACCCTCGGCGCCGCCGCGTTCATCATCGCCGAGTACCTGGAGGCCTCCTACCTGGAGGTCCTGCTCTGGGCGACGCTGCCGACGCTGCTCTACTACCTCGGCATCGCGCTGGCCGTGGAGATCGACGCCCGCCGGTTCGGGGCGGGGCCCGTCGAGGTCGGCACGCCCGGCGCGTGGGCCGTGCTGCGGCGCGGCGGGCACCACCTGCTGTCGCTGTTCGTGATCGTGGCGTTCCTGGCGCTGGACGTCCCGGTGCAGCCCGCCGTCGTCTACGCCACCGCCATCGCCGCGCTGTTCGCGCTGGTCGGTCGGCGGCACGACGTGCGCGGCTGGGCCCGGTCGCTGGTCGACTCGCTGGCCACCGGGGTGCGCGCGGCCCTGCCGGTGATCGCGGTGTGCGCGGCGGCGGGCGTGATCACCTCCACCATCACCAAGACCGGGCTCGGGCAGGCGCTGGCGTCCGCGCTGGTCGACCTGGCGTCCGCGCTCGTGTCGCACCCGACCGCCGTGCTGGCGCTCACCGCCGCGCTCGCGGCCGTCGCGGTGAGCGTGCTCGGGCTGGCCGTGCCGGTGACCGCGTCGTTCATCATCTCGTGGGTCGTCATCGGGCCCGCGCTGGTCGAGCTGGGCGTGGACCGGCCGGAGACGGCGATGTTCATCTTCTACTACGCGGTGCTGTCCGAGGTGACCCCGCCGACCGCGCTCGCCGCCGTCGCCGCGGCGGCCATCACCGGCGGCGACGTGGTGAAGACCATGTGGCGCACCTGGAAGTACACGCTGCCCGCGTTCCTGGTGCCGCTGGCGTTCGTGCTCACCGACCACGGGTCCGCGCTGCTGCTGCGCGCGCCGGTCGGCGAGGTGCTGTGGGTGTTCGCCGCGTCCGCCCTCGGGGTGGCCGCGCTCGCCGCCACCACCGGCGGCTGGATCTTCCGCGAGGCGGGACCGGTGGAGCGCGCGCTGTGCGCGCTGGCCGCGCTCGCCCTGCTGTACCTGGAACCGGTCGTCGTGGCGGTGGGCGTCGGCCTGCTCGCGCTCGCGGTGGCCGTCCACCTGCTGAGGAGGAGTCATGCGTAGCTGGGTCGTGCGGGCCGCCGTCGGGGTGCTCGCGGTGGGACTGCTGGCGTCGGGGTGCGGGGGCAAGCGCACGCCGACCGGGGGCGCGTCCGGCGGGTCCGGGTCGTGCGAGGCGTCGGCCGGGCGGATCACGATCGCCACCGGCAACTCCGGCGGCGTGTACTACGTGGTCGGCGGCGCGCTGGCGAAGCTGGTCAGCGACCGCACGCCGCTCAAGGCCACCGCGGCCGAGACGGGCGCGTCGGTGCAGAACGTGAGGCAGCTCGTCGCGGGCGACTACGACGTGGCGTTCTCGCTCGCCGACACCGCCGCCGACGCCGTCCGGGGCACCGGGAGCTTCGACGGGCAGCCGCAGGAGGTGGCCGCGCTGACCAGGCTGTACCCGAACTACACGCAGGTGCTGGTGCGCGCGGACAGCGGCATCTCGTCGATCGCGGACATGCGCGGCAAGCGGATCTCCACCGGGTCGCCCGGCTCCGGCACCGAGGTCATCGCGCGCCGGCTGCTGGAGGCGGCGGGCCTCGACCCGGACGCCGACGTGCAGGCGCAGCGGCTGGACCTGGCCAAGACCGCCGACGGGATGAAGGACGGGAACCTGGACGGGCTGGTGTGGTCCGGCGGGCTGCCCACCGCGCAGATCACCGACATCACCACCTCGCTCGGCGACCGGGTGAAGGTGCTCGACGTCACCGACCTGCTGGACGAGCTGAAGGAGGTCAGCCCGGTGTACGACCGGGGGATCATCCCGGCGGCCACCTACGAGCAGCCCACCGACGTCGGCGCGGTGGTCGTGCCGAACGTGCTGCTGGTCCGCGAGGACTTCCCGAGGGGCGACGCGTGCGCCCTCACCGAGTTGATCTTCTCGGGGAAGTCGCAGCTGGAGGCGGCCCACCCGGCGGCCCGCGACGTGGACCGCGCTCTCGCCGCGCAGACGGACCCGGTGCCGCTGCACCCCGGATCGCGGGACGCACTGGGCGGGTGAGCACCCCCGTCATCTAGGCTGGCCCACCGTGCGTGTCCTGGTCATCGGGTCTGGCGCCCGTGAACATGCCCTAGTCCTCGCCCTGTCGCGCGACCCGCAGGTCAGCGCGCTGGCCTGCGCCCCCGGCAACGCCGGGATCGCGGGAGCGGCGGAGATCCTCGGGCTCGACGTGTCCGACACCGGGGCGGTCACCGCCCTGGTGCAGGAGTGGAACGCCGACCTCGTCGTGGTCGGGCCGGAGCAGCCGCTCGTCGGGGGTGCCGCGGACGCCGTCCGCGCGCTCGGCGTGCCCTGCTTCGGCCCGTCCGCGTCGGCGGCCCGGATCGAGGGGTCCAAGGCCTTCGCGAAGGACGTCATGGCCGCCGCGGGGGTGCCGACGGCGACCTCCGAGGTGGTCGACAACCCGGCCCGCCTCGACGCGGCCCTGACCCGCTTCGGCCCCCGCTGGGTGGTGAAGGACGACGGTCTGGCCGCGGGCAAGGGCGTGGTCGTCACCTCGGACCGCGCGGTGGCCAGGGCCCACGCGATGACCCTCCTCGACGGCGGCCACCCGGTCCTGCTGGAGAGCTTCCTCGACGGCCCCGAGGTGTCCCTGTTCTGCCTGGTCGACGGCGCCACCGTGGTGCCGCTCCAGCCCGCGCAGGACTTCAAGCGCGTCGGAGACGGCGACGCGGGCCCCAACACCGGCGGCATGGGCGCCTACTCGCCGCTGCCGTGGGCCCCGGAGGGCCTGGTGGACACGATCGTGCGCACCTGCGTGCAGCCGGTCGTGGACGAGCTGGCCCGCAGGGGCGCGCCGTTCACCGGCCTGCTCTACGCGGGCCTCGCCCTGACCGCAACCGGCCCCCAGGTGATCGAGTTCAACTGCCGCTTCGGCGACCCGGAGACCCAGGTCGTCCTGCCGCTGCTGCGCACCCCGCTCGCCGGGCTGTTCCTGGCGGCGGCGACCGGCGCGCTCGGCGAGCAGCCGGAGCTGGACTGGGAGGACGGCTACGCGGTGACCGTCGTGGTCGCCGCGGAGGGCTACCCCGGCAGGCCGCGCACCGGCGACGTGATCGGCGGGGCGGACGCGGAGGGCGTGCTGCACGCAGGCACGAGGCGCCGCGACGACGGGGCCGTGGTGTCGTCGGGCGGGCGGGTGCTGTCGGTGGTCGGCACGGGGAAGACCCTGGCGGACGCGCGGGCGGCGGCGTACGAGCGGGTGGACCTGGTGCACCTGACCGGGTCGCACCACCGCACGGACATCGCCCAGCGGGCGGTGGAGGGCGGGATCATCGTCCCGTCGTAGGGGCGATCGGGATCTTGTGGCGGGGGCCGCGTCCTTGGGGGCGCGGTCCCCGTTTTTGTTCCGCCGCCGGTCGGCGGGCTCGCGCTGCGGGGGCGCTCCCGACAGGGCCGGACCCGCAGGTCAGGGCTCGCGCGCTGGGCCGTTCGGGCGAGCGGGGGAACCACGACGTGCCCGTCCGCGTCGAATCCCAGGCTCAGCTCAGGCCCGCGTTGGTAGCCTGCCAGTTGGGACCGTCCTGTTACCAACCGTGCCGGGGAGGGTGTGGTGGAGGAGAAATCCCTGCTGGGAGTGGCTGCGCTCGCTGGGGGTGCTGTGGGTGGCGCTGCTACGGCTTTCTTTGCCGCCAACAAGCGCCTGGGAGAGATCATGGACAACGCCTCTAGCGCGGGGGCGCAGGAGTTCAGAGTCAGCCCGGAGACGGTCCTCAAGGCCATCCGGGTGATCGGCGAGCAACGCGATCTCCTGTACGAGAAGAACCTCTACGCCAACCAGGACCTCTTGATCACGCCCGACGCTGACACCGACCCGATCAGCGCGAGCGTCATTCACGCGTGGAACGAGAACCTCGTGCTGGGGGACAACGCGTACGCCGTGCGCATCGAGCAGTACGCACAGAGCCTGGATGGACTGGTGAAGCAGTTGACCGCCGCAGCCAGGGAATACGAGATCACCGAGGACGAGATCAACAGTGCGTTGGCTGGCAAGAGTGCGTCCTCGTGCGCTCATCGCGCTCCCGCTGATCGGACTCCTGGCGGTCGGGTGTTCCAGCACCCGTGACGGCACGGCGGCCCCGGTGCAGTCCTCGGATTCCGCGCCGACGTCCACCCAAGCGGTGTCGAACCGCCCGCAGGAGTTCAAGCTGGACGGGCTGGACCCGTGCAAGTCGCTCACCCCGGAGCAGTTGAACCAACTCGGCATGAAGCCGGGGAAGCCGGGCGATCCTGAAATGGGACGGTACAAGGACGTCGCGAACTGCGGCTACCTGTCCGTCGAGGGCGCCAAGCCGTCGGCCGGTTACGTGGTCGCCTTCATCACCGCTGACGGCTACCGGTCCTGGAACGACGGGGGAAACCTCGACGTCACCCCCATCTCGGTGGCGGGGTACGACGGACTGTCGATGAAGCTCAAGGGCGACCGGCCCCACTCCTGCACGGTCGTGGTGGACGTCGCCGATGAGCAGCACCTGTACGTGAACTACCTCCCCGTCGTGGACAAGGGGACCCAGGAACTGCTGTGCCAGAAGGCGACGACAGCCGCCGAGATGGTCCTCGCGACACTGCCGTCCTTGAGCTGAGGGGGAAGAGGGACATGGCTGCTGAGACCCAGGTCGGCGACATCCGCGTCCAGGGGTACGACAACAACGCGCTCGCGGGGATGATCGACAAGATCCGGAGCGGCAACGTGGCGAGCCAGTTCTCCAGCGCCTCGTCGGCGCTGCGCGGTCTCGCCAACGACCTCGAGAACATCGACAAGACGCTCGCCAGCGAGCTGAAGAACCTCCAGATCGACTGGGTGGGGCTTGCGGGCGACGGAGCCAAGCGGGGCGTCAAGGTCCAAGCCGAGGGC
>NZ_JBQGCX010000544.1:0-1818 GCF_052038725.1 Actinosynnema sp. | reverse complement strand
CAGCGCCGGTCGGCCCTCAGGCCGGGCAGCACCTCGGCCGCGATCGCCTCGACCACCGACTCGTCACCGGCGAACACGCCCTCGTCGCGCGGCCACGGCGCGGCCAGGTCCGTGAACCCCAGCTCGCCCGCCCGGCCGACGAAGTCCCGGTAGCACTCGACGCTGGAGGTCGACAGCACCGGCGCCATGTCGCTCTGCAGGTGCCGCTCCAGGTGGTCGCGCGGCAGCCCGGCCGCGTCGAGCACGTCGTCCAGCCGCCCGGACAGCTCGCGCAGCGAGTCCCACCAGCCCGCCAGGTCGTCGTTCGGCAGCCCGGTGGTCACCCAGCCCCGCCCGAACCGGGCCGCCAGCCGCATCCCCTTCGGGCCGTTGGCCGCCACCACGAACGGCGGCCGGGGCCGCTGGACGCAGCCGGGCACGTTCCGCGCGCCCACCGCCGCGTAGTGCTCACCGGCGTGGTCGACCCGGTCGGTGGTGAGCAGGCGGTCCAGCAGCTCCAGGAACTCGGCGAACCGCCGGTGCGGGCTCGCCGCGGGCGCGCCCAGGACGTTCGCGTCGTACCCGCCCATGCCGCCCGCCCCGACGCCCAGGGTGAACCGGCCGTCGGACACCTCGTCCAGCGTGGTCACGTCGCGGGTGAACGGCACCGGGTGGCGGAAGTTCGGCGAGGCCACCAGCAGGCCGAGCCTGATCCGCGAGGTCGCCTCGGCGGCCAGCGCCAGCGTCGGCACCGAGGCGTACCAGGCGTGGTCGGCCAACCTGCCCCAGGCCAGGTGGTCGAACGTCCAGGCGTGGTCGAACCCGTACTCCTCGGCCGCCACCCACCTGGGCCGCGCCTCGGCCCACCGGTGCTCCGGCAGGATCGTGATGCCGACCCGCATGGACGTCCCCCTCACGTCTGAACTGTTTCCGCGTTCAATCGAACATTTTCACCGTTCGGTTGTCAACGCCACGGCCGTCCGCCGCCCGTCCGCTGTCCGGTTTGCCGCCCGGTCCGCTGCTCGGCGGGGTCCCCATCCGGCGAAGGCTCGGTGGTGCACACCTCCCGCCGGGTGGTCGAGGGGCTCAACCCGCGCGCCCCGATCCACGAGGCCAACCGCTTCCAGGACTCCTCCAGCCCGTCGAACGCCCCGACGTGCGTGAGCCGCGCGACCCGCCCGCCCGGCAGTTCGCCCGGCACGACGTCCCCCTCCGCCACGATCCCGGAGTCGACCGGGAACCCGACCTCCAGCGCCAGCACGCCTTCCCGCCCGTGCGTGCTCGCGTCCCGGTGCGGCCCGAACGCCGCCCCGGCCAGCGTGACGCCCCGCTCGGCCAGCACCCGCCCGAGCTGCTGGAACGAGGTGTCGAAGAAGTCGCGCACCTCGGCGAACCCGATCACCCCGCGCACCACCGCGGTCGTCGTCGGGGTCGACTCGACCAGTTCCGGCTCGGTGCCCATCCGCTGTCCTCCCGGCGCTCCGCCGCGCTTCGGTCCCGCCCATCCTGCCGGTCGTCGCGCCCCCGGTGTCCGATTTATCCACCTGAACGAGTGATGTGAACTCCCCTTGACCCCACCCCGCCCCCCGGTGTTGACTAACCAAGCGGTTATCTAACCGACCGGTTACCTGTCCGGTGACCGGCGGTCCCACGCGGGCCGATCCGCTCAAGCCGACGCCCAGCGCCGACGAGTCCCCCGAGGAGCACGCACATGCCAGGCACGCCGTCCCCGACCTCTCCCGCCTCTCCCGCCTCTCCCACGTCCTCCGCGTCCCCTGCGTCCACGCCCTCCGCATCCTCCGCCTCACCCCTGACAACGACCGCCGACCTCCGCACCGA
>NZ_JBQGCX010000543.1:0-2885 GCF_052038725.1 Actinosynnema sp. | reverse complement strand
GCGGGGGTGACCGGGCACGGCTTCGGGCCCGGTTCCCGTCAGTGCCGCACGCCCGCGATCTGGGTGGCGTGGGCGACCAGGCGGCCCCTGCTGTCGAAGGCGTGCGCGGTCTCGTCCATGCGCTGGCCGCCGACGTGGGTGGCCACCATGCGGATCCGGACCGGGCCGGGCGCGGGGAGGCGGCGGATGTGCGCGGACATCTGGATCGTCGGGGCCCAGCCGGTGAGGCCGAGGTCGTAGGAGATCGGCGGCACCGGGTCGAGCGGGACCAGCAGGGACAGCGGGTCCCAGTCCGCGCCGTCGGCCAGCCGGTGCCAGGTGGTGATCTCGCCCCGGCGGGCGGGCTCGCCCCGGACGAACCCGGCGGCGGCCGGTTCGACGCGCTGCTCGACGACCTTGAGCAGGTCGATGGGGAAGCCGCCGGGGCCCTCGGCGGGCATGAGGAGGCAGTCCTCCTCGGCGGGGCCCTCCGCGTCGACGGAGGTCCACCAGGGTTCGGCGTCCTCCAGGTGGCCGAGGGTGACCAGGGCGTCGGCGCAGCTGGTCCCGTCCTGGCTGAGGCGGGTGCGGAACTGGCTGAGCGACCTGCCCGCGCGGATCTCCTCCACCTCGACCTGGACCGGGGCGGGCTTCGGCGACTTCGAGAAGGAGGCGCTGATGGCGAGCAGGTGCGGGTGGGTCGGCGAGGACGCGGCGCGGGCGAGCAGCGCGAGCAGGTACCCGCCGTGCGGACGCCCGCCGACCGTCCACAGCGGATCGAGGTCGGCGGTGCGGGTCCCGTCCTCGGCGGTGGTGAGCGCGGTGGCGCGGTCGAATTCGCTTCTCACGCTGGGTTTCCTCCGGTCGGGGCGGTCAGGTGGGCGAGCGCGGTGGTCAGGAGCCCGTCCGCGAGCGGGTCGTCACCGCAGGCGCGGGCGAGGGTGAGGGCGCCGACGGCGGTGCAGATGTCGACCAGGGCGCGCTCGCGGTCCGAGCCGTCGAGCGCGCCGATCAGGTCGGCGGTGCGGCGCAGGCCGTCCGCGAACGCCTCGGGCAGCGGTGATCCGGGCGCCGAGCGGGCGCTGTCGGAGGCGAGCGCGGTGATGGGGCAGCCCCGGTCGGGGGCGTCGCGGTGGCGCGGGGAGAGGTAGGAGGCGAGGAAGGCGGCGCGCGGGGGCTCGCCTGCCTCCTCGGCGCGCTCGACCAGCCCGCGGACGGCCTGGGCGCGCTCCTCGAACGCGGAGGCGAAGGCCTGGGCGACGAGGTCGTCCTTGGAGCCGAAGTGCCGGTAGAAGCCGCCGTGGGTGAGGCCGACGTCGGCCATGACCCGCTGGACGCGCAGGCGGTCGACGCCGTGCTCGCGGATGGCGCGGCTGGCCGCGTCGAGCACCTGGGCCCGGTGCTCGGCGGCGCGGGCTTGGCTGGCCCTGGGCACACCCACCTCCCCTACTGGCCGGTAACCGGATAGATGACGTGCATCATCTATCACCGGCGCGGGCCTGGCAAGGGGTCCTGAACAGCGAGAAGCGGGCCCCGCCGGAACGGGACCCGCTTCTGGTCGAGCTCGGCCGCGCGTCAGCCGCTCAGCTCAGCGCAGGTCCTCGCGTCCGGGTCGGCGCCCGCCTGCGGCACCCACCGCACGTTCGCGAACGACGCCTCGAACTGACCGTCGGTGTAGACCAGGAACGGCGTGTTCACGCCCTCCAGGTCGAGGCCCGTGGCCTCGAAGCAGCTCACCGGCACCTTCACCGTGGCCTTCTCCCCCACCGCCAGCGAGTTGAACACCCCGGTCGCGTTCACCTCGCCCAGGCACGGGTACGTGCAGTGCGCGCTCAGCACCGTCCGCGCCGCGGGCTTCTGGTGCACGATCACGTCGAACACGAGCGCCCCGTTGGTGTTCCGGTAGCCGCGCAGGTCGCTGACCCCGCCCTGCTGCTGGAGGTACACCTGCGCCGGGCCGACGCCGGTCCACTTCGTGCGCAGCGCGTCCGCCTGCACGTTGACGTCGGACGGGACGACCGAGATCTCCGCGTGCGCGGCCGTGGCGTCCGGACCGATCTCCGTGCCGCCCCAGTTCTCCGCCGAGCCGATGAAGCTCTTGTACGGCGCGATGTCCTGGCGGATGAAGACGTCCAGGTCCTCGGTCGCGCTGCCACCGCCGCCGCTGCCGCCGCACCCGGTCTCGGGCGAGGTCTCGTCCAGGCGCCCGACCTTGCTCCGCTCCCAGGTCTTCAGCCCGTAGCCGGGCTTGAACAGCGGGTCGTAGCCCTCCTGGCCGGGGTTGAGCGGCGTCTGGCACGCGCCCTTGGGCCAGGAGTACGAGAGCGTCCCGGTGAAGCCGGGGAACGTGTGCCTGCCGCGCACGAGCTGGTCGGCGACGCCGCCGCCCTCGGTGCCGGGCAGCCAGGCCGCGACGAACGCGTCCGAGCGGTTCAGCTCCTTGTTCACGTGCAGCGGTCGGCCGGACACGTAGACCGTGACGACCGGCGCGCCCTTGCCGCTGACCTTGTCCAGCACGGCCAGGTCGTTCGGGTAGAGCTTCGCCGCCTCCAGCGAGCGCCTGCCCAGGTCGCCGTTGCCCTCGGCGTACGGGGTCTCGCCGATGACCGCGATCACCGCGTCGAAGCCCTCGGGGTCGACGTCGCCGGTCTCGCTGAACACCACGTTCTTCTCGCCGAGCGCCTGCTTGAGGCCGCCGAGGATGGTGGTGCCGTTGGGGAAGTCGGCGTTCGTGTTGCTGGTGCCCTGCCAGGTGAGCGTCCACCCGCCGGTCTGGTTCTGCATCGAGTCGGCGCTCTTGCCGACCACCAGGACCTTGGCGCGCGAGCTGAGCGGCAGCACGTTGCCGTTGTTCTTCAGCAGCACCTGCGACTTGCGCACCGCCTCGCGGGCCAGGTTCTTGTGCT
>NZ_JBQGCX010000542.1:0-2254 GCF_052038725.1 Actinosynnema sp. | reverse complement strand
GCCGCACCCCGGCTGGTCCGGGGTGCGCGACGGCACGCGCCCGTCCCCCACCGCGCCGCAACCGGTCCGCGACTTCGGCGCGCTCGACCTGACGCCCTACTTCGGGCCGGGGTGGGTGCGCGGCGCGGAGTACCTGACCGTCGACGTGCGCACCCCGGCCGCCGACGACGGCGCGCGGCCGGTGATGGTGTTCGTGCACGGCGGCGGGTTCGTCACCGGGTCGACGCGGGCCGCGCTCTACGACGGCGGCGCGTTCGCCCGCGACGGCGTCGTGCTGGTGACGGTGAACTACCGCCTGGGCGTCCCCGGTTTCCTGGACCTGGCGGGCGCCCCGCGCAACCGGGGGCTGCTGGACGTGCTCGCCGCGCTGGGCTGGGTGCGCTCGACGATCGCGGCGTTCGGCGGGGACCCCGGCCACGTGACGGTGTTCGGCCAGTCGGCGGGCGCGACGCTGGTGGGCGCGCTGCTCGCGACACCGGCGGCGACGGGGCTGTTCCGGCGGGCGGTCGTGCAGAGCGGCAGCGGGACCGGGGCGTTCACCCCGGAGCAGGCGGGGCGGGTCACCGCCGCCGCGTCCGCCGCGCTGGGGGTGGAACCGACCGCCGAGGCGTTCGGCGCGGCCCCGGACGAGCGGTTCCTGGCGGTGCTGCCCGCGCTGGCCGGGCTCGACCTGCGCACTCGCGCCGCCGCCGACCCGCTGGCCGGGTTGAGCCCGTTCAGCCTGGTGCTGGACGCGCAGCCCGCCGACGCCCTCGCGGACGGCCCGGCCCGCGACGTGGACCTGCTGATCGGGACGAACACCGAGGAGGGGCGGCTGTACGTGGTGCCGCAGGGGAAGCCGGAGGAGGGGGCGGAGGCGCTCGGGGCCGTCCTGTTCGGCGCCGGGACGGACCGCTTGGCGCGGGCGCACGCGCGGATCTCGGGCGGGCGCACGCACGTCTACTCCTTCGCGCACCGCTCGACGGCGCTGGGCGGGCGGCTCGGCGCGGCGCACACCGTGGAGCTGCCGTTCGTGTTCGACGTCGCCGACTCGCCGTGGTTGCACGGCGCGACCGGCCTGCTCGGCCCCACCCCCGCGCCCGCGGGGCTCGCCGCGCGCGTGCACGGGGCCTGGGTGGCGTTCGCGGGCACCGGGTCACCGGGGTGGGCGGCCTACTCCGCCGAGCACCCGGTGGTGGAGGTGTTCGGCTGAGCCGCGCCGGGCACGGTCGGTGACGGCCACACCCTCAGGTGAACTGCGTCGCACGACGATTGGGTGGCGGTCCGCTCGGGAATCCCGCCAGCGTTGGACCATCGACTACCTGGAGGGTGACATGATCGGGTTCATCGTCGCCGGCCTGATCATCGGCGCGCTCGCCCGCCTGATCAAGCCCGGCAAGCAGAACCTCAGCGTGATCGCGACGCTGTTGCTCGGGCTCGTGGGCTCCGTCATCGGCGGCACGATCGCGAACGTGCTCGGCACCGGTGACATCTTCGAGCTGAACGTGCTCGGCTTCATCGTCGCCGTGATCGCCTCCGTGCTGCTGATCGGCGTCGCCGAGGGCCTGTCGGGCAACCGCCGCTCCAGCGTCCGGTGACGACGCGCGACCACGTCGAGGCCCCCGCACCCGGTGGTGCGGGGGCCTCGCGCGTTGGGGACTACTCGCCGGGGTCGGGCGCGACGCCGGTGGCCGCGGCGGTGGCCCGCCACAGCTCGGCGGCGAGCCTCGGGTCGCGGGCGGTGGCCGAGCGCGTCGCGGGCCCGGCAGGCCCCCTGGTGCCGAACAACCGGGTGGGCCCGAGGTAGTCCCCGCCGCCGACCGGTCCGGTGGCGGCGAGCACCTGGGGCAGGATGCCGTCGGCGACCGGCTGGGACAGGTAGCGCTCGGGCAGCGCGTACAGCCGGGTCTTCCACGTGCCGCCGCGCGCGAGGGCGTTGGCGAGCAGTTGCGAGGTGGTCAGGCCGGGGTGGGCGGCGACCGACAGCACGGGGTCGCCCGCGCGGCGCAACCGCCGGTCCAGCTCGGCGGTGAACAGCAGGTTCGCGAGCTTGGACGCCCCGTAGGCGCGGGTGGGCGAGTAGCTCCGCCGCTCCCAGTGCAGGTCGGCGGGGTCGAGCCCGCCGGTGCGGTGCCCCAGGCTGGACGTGGTCACCACCCTGGCGGGCCGCTCCGGGGTCCCGGCGGCGCGCAGGGCGGGCATCAGCAGCCAGGTCAGCGCGGCCGGTCCGAGGTGGTTGGTGCCGATCTGGAGCTCGAACCCGTCGCGGGTGAGC
>NZ_JBQGCX010000541.1:0-3536 GCF_052038725.1 Actinosynnema sp. | reverse complement strand
GAAGGCCCAACTGGTGGCGGGCGCGCCGTAACCGGCGACCAGCACCACGGGTGAGCCGGTTCCCTCGTCGGCGACGTGGAGGTCGACGCCGTCGTTGGTCGTGATCGTGGGCATGGCGCCGATGGAAGCACAGGCGCGTGGCGCGGGCCATGAGGGAAGCGCCACTCGGGGCGGCCTCGGCGGACGGGCGGGTTCCCCGGTTTTCGGCGTCGGTTCAGTTTCGTTCTGAACTGAAGGAATAGAGTGGAATAGATCCCCCGAGCGGGTCGCTGAGCGGGTCACCGGGTGGAGCAGCGGGTGGCCCCGCGCGGGGGTGGTGGTCGCTGTCCGAACCGGGCGGCTCGTCCGACCGGATTGCGCGGTGGGGTGAGGCGAGGTCGGTGGTTACGGATAGTGTTCTAGTGATCACCACATCGAGTAGGAGCACTCGGAACAATGGTTCTGCGCGAGCGGGTCGAGGCCTTCCTCGACGGCCCGGCCTTCCAGCGGTTCATCATCGTGGTCATCGTCGTCAACGCGGTGACCCTGGGCTGCGAGACCGTCCCCGCACTCATGGCCTCCCACGGCTGGCTGCTGCACGGGATCGACCGGTTGGCGCTGGCCGTCTTCGTGGCCGAGCTGACCGCGCGCCTGTACGCCGAGCGGCTGCGGTTCTTCCGGGACCCGTGGAACTGCTTCGACTTCCTCGTCGTCGCCATCTCGCTGGTGCCCGCGACGGGCGTGCTGAGCGTGGTGCGGTCGCTGCGCATCCTGCGCGTGCTGCGGCTGATCTCGATCGTGCCGAGCATGAGGCGCGTGGTCACCGCGCTGGTCCGCTCGGTGCCGGGCCTGCTCTCGCTGTCCGGCCTGCTGGTGCTGCTGCTGTACGTGGGCGGCGTGATCGCGATCAACCTGTTCCGCCCCACCGGTGACGAGCGGTTCGCCGACCTCGGCAGCACGGTGCTGACGCTGCTCCAGATCACCACCGGCGACGGGTGGTCGGACGTGATGCGGGACCTGATGGAGCGGCAGCCGCTCGCGTGGATCTTCTTCGTCTGCTACCTGCTGGTGGGCACGTTCACGATGCTGAACCTGTTCATCGCGGTGGTGTGCAACGCGATGGAGCACGAGCTGAGCCCGGAGCGACCCGCCGTGACCGCCTCCCCCGAGCCGGGGACGGCCGATCAGGTGGTGCTGGCGGAGTTGCGGGCGCTGCGCGCCGAGGTCCAGGCGTTGCGGCTGACCTCGGCAGGCGACCGGGGGTAGGCGGGGCCGGGTAGGGGGCGGGCGGAGCGGGAACCCGGCCGCTCGGCGCCCGACGAGCGGACCGCGCCCCACCGGGGAACCCGGTCGCGCGCGAGGCGCCCCACCCGTCCCCCGGCGAAGGGCAGTCCCGTGACCCGGTCCGTTTCCCGCAGGTCCTTCCTCGCAGGCGCAGGCACGGCGTTGGGCGCGACCGCGCTCGGCGGCGGCGCCCCGGCGTCGGGCAGCCCGGCGTCAGGCAGTCCGGCGTCAGGCAGTCCGGCGTCGGGCAGTCCGGCGTCAGGCGGCCCGGCGTCGGGCCGCTCCCCCGCCGAGATCCCCGACGGGGCGCGCGTGCCCGCGCTGGTCGTCGGCTCCGGGTACGGCGGCGCGGTGGCCGCGCTCCGGCTGGCGCAGGCGGGCGTGCCGGTGCACGTGGTCGAGAAAGGCCGGTCGTGGGACGAGCCGGGGTGGGACGGCAAGGTCTTCGCGAACATGCTCAACCCCGACGAGCGCTCGTACTGGCTGCGCACCTGGACCAAGCAGCCGCTCAGCAACTTCCTCGGCCTTCCGGTGGACCGCGCCGTCCCGCGCCGCACCGGCGTCCTGGACGCCGAGGAGTTCGCCGGGATCACCGTCTACCAGGGGCGGGGCGTCGGCGGCGGGTCGCTGGTCAACGGGGGCATGGCGGTGACGCCCCGGCGGGAGCGGTTCGCGGCGGTCCTGCCGGGCGTGGACCCCGAGGAGATGTACTCGACGTACTACCCGCTGGCGAACGCCGAGCTGGGCACGGGGCTGGTCGACCCGGACTGGTGGGAGCAGGCCGAGTGCTACCGGTACGCCAGGGTGGGGCGGGCGCAGGCGCGGCGCTCCGGGTTCCCGTTCGAGCTGGTGCCCGGCGTGTACGACTGGGCGCACCTGGAGCGCGAGGAGGCCGGGACCGCGCCCCGGTCGGCGCTGGCCGCCGAGGTGATCTACGGCAACAACCACGGGAAGCTGTCGCTGCCCAGGACGTACCTGGCGCGGGCGCTGGCCACCGGGCGGGTGACGATCTCGGCGCTGCACGAGGTGACGAGCGTGCGGGCGGTCGGAGGCGGGTACGAGGCGCTGCTCGACGTGCTGGACGCGAGCGGGCGGGTGACCTCCACCAAGCGGGTGGAAGCGGAGCGGGTGTTCTTCGCGGCCGGGAGCGTGGGGACGAGCAAGCTGCTGACCCGGTTGCGGGACACCGGGGCGCTGCCCGCGCTGAGCCCGGAGGTCGGGCTGGGGTGGGGGGAGAACGGGAACGTGATGGTGGGGCGGGCGAACAAGGCGTCCGACCCGACCGGGGCGCTCCAGTCGTGCATCCCCACGGGCGGGATCGACAACTGGGCGGCGGGCGGGGCGTTCGCCGAGGTCGCCCCGCTGCCGACCGGGGTCGAGACGTTCACGTCGTTCTACCTGGCGATCACGGCCAACCCGAGGCGCGGGCGGTTCACCTGGAACCCGGAGGCGGGGCGGGTCGAGCTGGACTGGCGGCAGGAGTGGAAGCAGCCGTCGGTCGCCATGGCGCGGACGATCTTCGACCGGATCAACTCGGTCGAGGGGACGGTGTACCGGGCGGACCTGTTCGGGGTGGGGAAGGTGTGGGGCGACGGGCTGACGTACCACCCGCTGGGCGGGGTGGTGCTGGGGCGGGCGACGGACGGGCACGGGCGGTTGGCGGGGTACCGGGGGCTGTACGTGGTGGACGGGTCGCTGATTCCGGGGAACACGAGCGTGAACCCGTTCGTGACGATCACGGCGCTGGCGGAGCGGAACCTGGCCCGGATCGTGGCGCGGGACCTGTAGCCGGACCTGCGGCGGGGTCAGGCTCCGGCCGGGTCGTGGGCCCAGGTGCGCAGGGGGTGGAGGCGGACCTCCCAGGGGCCGAGGCAGTCGGCCAGGAGGGTGGCGACCAGACAGCCGCAGGGGCAGGCCAGGTTGGGGCCGTTGCCGCCGTGCGGGCCGCAGCAGCCCTCCAGGTTCCGGCCGTGCCCGCGCTCGCGCAGGGTGGGGACGTCCTCGGGGTGGAGCACGCGGACGCCGGGGGCGGCGCGGGGGAGGCCGGGGGCGCGCGGGTCGTCCGAGTCGGGGACGAGCGCCCAGGCGCCGCGCGGGACGGTGGGCGGGGCGTGGTGCGCGCGGTCCCGGTGGTCCGGGTCGGGGGCGGGGAGCTCGGGCAGGCGGGTCAGGTCCGGGGTCAGCTCGGCGCCGCACTTGGCGCAGTGGAAGAGCACACCCGGTTGTAGCCGAGGGCGGGGTGGGCGCGCACGGGGTTTTCCCGCGCGCGCCCG
>NZ_JBQGCX010000540.1:0-1631 GCF_052038725.1 Actinosynnema sp. | reverse complement strand
AGCCAGCCGTGCGGCTGGACCGCCCCCGGCACGTGGATCGGCTCCTCGGCGCACGCGGCCAGCAGCGCCGGGTCCACCTCGCCACGCACCGCCCGACGCGCCGGGTCGGGCCCGCCGCGCCCACTCACCGCGACCCCGTGCACGCGCACCGCCCCGGAGCGTGCTCGCCGGCGGACGACGTCGTCATCGCGCGTGCTCCTCTGCCGGGTCGTGCGGTCGCCCCGAGGGCGTGGGAGGCAGATGCTAACCACGTCGGAGGCACATCGCGTCGGAGAGCGCCGGTGCGGCGCACCCCGTGGACGTCGGTCCCGCGTGCCCATTCGCCTCTGGATCATCGTCCGGGCACTCTGGGGCCGTGACTGCAGTGGACGGTGCCGGGCTCGTGGCTGCCCTCGGGGCGCTGCGCGCCGAGCTCGGCGCCGTGGAGCTGCCCTACGAGGTGGGCGGCGTGACGGCCGACCGCGACCTCGTGCGGGCCGTGTGCCGGCAGGTGGACGACTACCTCCTGCCCCGCCTGGAGCGGCTGGAGGCCCCGCTGCTGGTCGTGGTCGGCGGGTCCACGGGGGCGGGCAAGTCGACGCTGGTCAACAGCCTGCTGCGCAACCAGGTGTCCCGCTCCGGCGTGCTGCGTCCCACCACGCGCGCGCCCGTGCTGGTCCACCACCCCGGCGACGCCCGCTGGTTCACCGACCAGCGGGTGCTGCCCGGCCTCGCGCGCGTGCACGGCCCGGAGGAGGAGCTGCCGCCGGACCAGCCGAACACCACCGTCCGCCTCGTCGCCGACGAGGCGCTGCAGCCCGGCCTGGCCCTGCTGGACGCGCCGGACGTCGACTCCGTCGTGGACTCCAACCGGGAGCTCGCCGCGCAGCTGCTCGCGGCCGCCGACCTGTGGCTGTTCGTCACCACCGCCGCCCGCTACGCCGACGCCGTGCCGTGGGCGCTGCTGCAGGAGGCCGCCGCCCGCGCCGCCGCGCTCGCGGTCGTGCTCAACCGCGTGCCGCCGGAGGCCATGTCGGAGGTCCGCGACGACCTCGCGGGCATGCTCGCGGCCAACGGTCTCGGTGCCTCGCCCATGTTCACGGTGCCGGACTCCGAGGTGGACCAGGGCCTGCTGCCGCGCCGCGTCGTGGGCCCGTTGGCGAGCTGGCTCACCGGGCTGGCCTCCGACGAGGCCGCGCGGGGGGTCGTCATCCGCCGCACGGTCACCGGCGCGCTCAACACGCTGGGGGAGCGGGTCAGCCGGGTCGCCGAGGCGGCCGACGAGCAGAACGCCGCGGCCACCGACCTGCGGGCCGTGGCCCGCGACCGCTACACCGCGGCGCGCGAGCGCCTCGACACCTCCCTGTCCGACGGTTCCGTGCTGCGCGGGGAGGTCCTCGCGCGCTGGCAGGAGGCGCTGGGCACCGGGGAGCTGTGGCGCGGCTTCGAGTCGCGGGTCTCCCGGGCCCGCGACCGGGTCGTCGGCATGGTCCGCGGACGCCGTGCGCCCGTGGAGCGGCTGGGGGAGGCGCTGCAGTCCTCCACGCACGCCCTCGGGGTCTCCGAGCTCACCGCCGCCGCGGGCGACACCGCGCGGGAGTGGCGGGCCCGCCCCGCCGGGGCCGCGCTGCTGCGCCGCGAGCCCTCGCTCG
>NZ_JBQGCX010000539.1:0-3736 GCF_052038725.1 Actinosynnema sp. | reverse complement strand
CGGCGGCGTCGACGTCCGCGAGCGAGCGGGGCAGCTGGGCCGCCTCCAGGGTGACGAACTCCAGCTTCTTCGGGTTGTCCTCGACGTCCTGGACGGTCGCGGTGTCCTCGGTGCCCGCCTTGACCTTGATCAGGCCGTTGGCCTGGAGCAGCTTGAGGCCGCGGGTCTCGTTGGTGGCGTCGTTGGCGACGGCGACCTTGGCGCCCTCGGGCAGGTCGGCGAGCGCCTTGTGCTTCTGGGAGTAGACGCCCAGCGGCTCGATGTGCACGCCCGCGATCCACGCCAGGTCCTCGCCGCTGGAGGCCTTGAAGGTGTCCAGGTAGGGCACGGTCTGGAAGTAGTTGGCGTCCAGCGAGCCGTCGACCAGCGCCGTGTTGGGCTGGACGTAGTCGGTGAACTCCACGACCTCGATCTTCAGGCCCTTGGCCGAGGCGAGGTTGTCGGCGACGTAGCGCAGGACCGCGGCGTGCGGGACGGGGCTGACGCCGACCTTCAGCGGGGCGCCAGGGTCGGCCGACGCACCGCCACCGGCGCTGTCGCCGCTGCCGCAGGCGGTCGCCGAGGCGGCCAGCAGCAGCGTGAGGAGGGCAGCACGAATACGCATGGGGTGTTCCTTCGGTGTGGTGGTGCGGGTGTGGAAGAGGTGTGCGAGAGCCCTCAGGGTGGCTCAGATGGACGCGTGGCGCCTGCGGTCGAGACCTCGGGCCAGGCGGTTGAAGCCGAACTGGATGACCGTGGCGACCACCGCGAGCACCGCGACCGTGGACCACAGGACCCGGTCGTCGAAGCGCTGGTAGCCCAGGCGCACGGCCAGGTCGCCGAGCCCGCCGCCGCCGAGCACGCCCGCCATGGCGGAGTACCCGAGCAGGGCGATCGCGGTCACGCCGATGGCGTTGACCAGCGCGGGCAGCGACTCGCGCAGCAGCACGCTGCGCACGATCCGCAGGGTGCTCGCCCCGGTGGTCACGGCCGCTTCCACGATCGTGACGTGCACCTCGGAGAGCACGTTCTGCACGAGCCGCGCCACGAACGGGATGGCGCCCACCGACAGCGGCACGATCGCCGCCGTCGGGCCGATGGACTGGCCGATCAGGGTCCTGGTCAGCGAGGTCAGCAGGACCAGCAGCACCAGGAACGGCATGGCGCGGCCGAGGTCGACCACGAAGCCGAGGACCTTGTGGAGCAGTGGCCGGGGGTGCAGCCCACCGGGTGCGGTGAGCTGCAGCCAGACTCCGACCGGCACGCCGAGCACGGTGGCGATCAGCGTGGACACGGCCACCATGTACAACGTCTCGCCCGTTGCCGTGACGAGGTAGTCGAACACGGTCGACCAGGGTGTTGCCTTCCTCACGCAGCTACTCCCTGAGGTCCCTTGGCGGCGCGGCGCACGGAGCCGCCCGCCTCGGAGATCCACTCCAGCGCCGAGTCGGCGCGCTCACCGTTGAGGCCGACGCGGAAGCGCGCGACCGGGGTCTCACCGAGCCGGGTCATGCCGCCGCCCAGCAGGTTCAGCTCGACGCCGAACCGGGCGGTGACCTCCGGGAGCAGGGCGCCGACCGCGGCGAAGCCGACGAGGACGACGTCGGCGGTGCGGTCGTAGCCGTGCTCGGCTCCGGGGTTCTGGGTGACCGAGGGCAGCAGCGAAGACGCGGTGCGGCTGCTCGCGTCGGCCACCAGGTCGAGGACCTTGCCGTTCTCCACGACCCGGCCGTCCTCCAGGACCGCGACGTCGTCGCAGATCTTCCGGACGACGCCCATGTCGTGGGTGACGATCAGGACGGTGACGCCCAGCTCGGCGCGCGCCCGGTCGAGCACGGTCAGCACGGAGCCGGTGGTCTCGGGGTCGAGCGCGGAGGTGGGCTCGTCGGCCAGCAGCACGGACGGGCTGGCCGCGAGGGCGCGGGCGACCGCGACGCGCTGGCGCTGGCCGCCGGAGAGCTGGTCGGGGTAGGAGGCGGCCTTGTCGGTGAGGCCGACCAGGTCGAGCAGCTCGCCGACGCGGGCGCGGCGCTGCGGGCCGGGGACGCCCGCGGCCTCCAGCGGGAGCGCGACGTTGCCCGCGGCGGTGCGCTGGCGCAGCAGCGAGTCGCCCTGGGGGACGACGCCGATCTGCCTGCGGGCCGCCCGCAGGGCTGTGCCGCCGAGCGAGACGAGGTCGGTGCCGTCGACGCGGATGGCGCCGCTGTCGGGGCGCTCCAGGAGCGCGACGCAGCGGGCGAGCGTGGACTTGCCCGCGCCGGAGGGGCCGACGACGCCGATGACGGTGCCCGCGGCGACCTCGAGGTTCACGCCGTCGAGGGCGCGGGTGCCGCCGGGGAAGGACTTGGTGAGGTTCTCGACAGTGATCACGTTTTCGCTCCACGACTGCGTGCGGCGGCGCACGCTCGTGGCGTGGGCGACCGGGGACCAGTTCAGGGTGTGGTTGTCCCGCTGCTGGAGAGAGGGGACGACGAAGTGCCTGGGGGGATGCGCTCTAGACGAGGCAGGTGCGACAGGCGGTCGCCGTGCGGCGGCCGTGGTCGACTACTCGCCTGCGCGTGAGCATTCGCATCGTGGGCACGTGATCCTCCATCGACCCTGGCGGAAGCACCTGCCCCCTTGGGAGGGTGGTTGCTGCGGCGTCGTGGAGCCAGGTCTCTCGGCCGCTCGGGATGGCAGGAACGAGTAGACCCGATGAAACGCGCCTGACGCAAGCCTGTAAGAGGATCGTTCGTCAGATCACACTGTCGGCCGAAAGATCAACGGTCAGTGACCGGTCGAGACCTCGGCTATCCGGACGAAGTCGGTGACGGCCAGCTGCTCGCCCCTGGCGGACGGGTCGACGCCCGCGGCGACGAGCCTGCGCTCGGCCTCGGCGGCGGAGCCCGCCCAGCCGGACAGGGCGGCGCGCAGGGTCTTGCGGCGCTGCGCGAAAGCGGCGTCGACCAGCGGGAACAGCACCTCGCGCGGCACGTCGGACAGCGGGGTGTCGCGGCGGGTGAAGCCGACCAGCGCGGAGTCCACGTTGGGCACGGGCCAGAACACCGAGCGCCCGACGGGGCCGGCGCGGCGGGCGTCGGCGTACCAGGCGAGCTTGACGCTGGGCACCCCGTAGACCTTGGAGCCGGGGCCCGCGGCCATCCGGTCGGCGACTTCGGACTGCACCATCACCAGACCGGTGCGCAGCGACGGCAGCTCGGCGAGCAGGTGCAGCACGACGGGCACGGCGACGTTGTACGGCAGGTTCGCGACGAGCGCGGTCGGCGCGTGCGGGAGCTGCGCGGCGGTGACGCGCATGGCGTCGGCGGTGACCACCGACAGGTTCGCCGCGAGCGACGGGGCGCGCTCGGCGGCGGTCGCCGGGAGGCGCGCGGCGAGCACCGGGTCGATCTCGACGGCGACCAGGCTCGCGCAGGCCGGGAGCAGGGCGAGGGTGAGCGAGCCGAGGCCGGGGCCGACCTCCAGCACCACGTCGTCGGGGCGCAGGTTCGCGGCGGCGACGATCTTGCGGACGGTGTTGGGGTCGTGCACGAAGTTCTGGCCGAGCTTCTTGGTCGGCCGGACGTCCAGCTCGGCGGCGAGCCTGCGCACGTCCGCCGGGCCCAGCAGCGCCGATGCCGCGCCGGGGTCGCTCTGCGGGGTGCCGGTGGGGGCTTCGCTCACCGGGCCATTGTCCACGATCGCGCGGGGTGCTCGGTCCCCGGTGACGCCGAAGGCCCCCGCGCCGGTCGCGCGGGAGCCTTCGGTAAACCTTCGG
>NZ_JBQGCX010000538.1:0-7082 GCF_052038725.1 Actinosynnema sp. | reverse complement strand
GATCGAGGTCGAGGACTTCCCCGCCTTCGTCGTCGTGGACGACAAGGGCAACGACTTCTTCGCCGAGACCTCCGCGCCGACGCTCCAGATCTCGTTCCGCAAGTAGCCCGCCCCGGTGCGGCGCTCCCTCCGACGAGGGGCGCCGCACCGCGCGCTCCGGGGTCAGCCGACCTCTTCGCGGCTCTCCAGCACGACCCTGCGCTCGCCGAGCGGCGCGTCGAGGGTGACGGTGAGCGGCACGGGGCGGAGGTCGTCGGTGCAGGCGCCACCGCCCCGCGGCGGGTAGTACGTGGTGACCAGGGTGACCAGGACCTGCTCGGCGGACTGCGCGGCGACCTCGGCCGAGGCGTTCTTGCAGCCGCCCGCCAGGCCGTTGACCAGCAGCGCCCGGCCGTCCGGCCCGACCTGGACCTGCTTGTCGTAGGTCTCCGGGAGCGCGGCGGCGTCGACCTTGGCGCCCTCCAGCGGCGCGGCCTGCGGGATCGGCTCGGCGCTGCGCTGCGGCGGTCGCTGCGGCTGCTGCTCACCGGGCTCGCCGGTGGGGTCGCCGGTGCCGGTCGAGTCCGGGGGCACGGCGCCCGACGGTGCTCCTGACAACGTTGTCGACGCGTCGCCGGGCGCCGACGAGCCGACCGCGCCGGTGGGGTCCTGCCCGCCACCGGAGCACCCGGCCAGCGCGGCGAGGGTGACGGCGACGGCGGCGTTCCTCATCCTGCTGGGCCTCATGGTCCCAGGACGGTACTACCGGGCCGGGCGGTTGCAGCCGTGCGGACCGAAGGCCCGCCCGGTGCGGGCGGGCCCTCGGCGGGCGCTACCCCTTCTGCTCCTGCCTGGCCTGGAGCACCACCGCGCGCTCCCCCAGCGGCTGGTCGAGCTTCGCGGTCAGCGGCGGGAAGCGGATGTCCATCGTGCAGATCTCGTCGGCCCCGGACAGGGTCTCCACCAGCACGGCGATCACCTGCTGCTCGTTCTGCTCGACGATCTCCATGCGCGACGTGCCGCAGCCGCCCTCCTGGCCGATGGCGCCGAGCACGAGCCCGCCGTCCTCGGTCCACGCGGTGCGCGGGCTGCCCTCGGCCAGCGCGCTGGCGTTGAGCTGGCTCGCGGGCACCTCGACCCCGCCCTGGGGCACGGCCGAGTCGAAGCCGGGGTCGGGCTCGGCCTCGACCGGGCTGGTGGTGGGCGCGGGCTCGGTGGTCAGCGTCGGGCCCGAACCCGCGCCCGCCCCGACCTCGCCGGACTGGCCGGAGGCGCAGCCGACCAGCACAGCGGCCAGCAGCGCACCCGTTCCGATTGCGGTTCCTAGGCTCCTCATGCGCCTAGGACGGAACGGGGCGGGCGCCGGGTTGCTCGGGGTGCTCACACTCGAGGGTGAAGGACCGGCTGCCCCCGGAGGGTCCCCAGCGCCTCGCCCATCGCCGACATCCGGTCCGCCGAGGCCAGGCCCGCGTGGTAGAGGTGCAGCTCGTCCACGCCGTAGTGCCGCCACTCCTCGACCAGGGCCGCCGCGTCGGCGGTCCTGGGCGGCAGCGCCAGCACGTAGGCGGCGATCGGGACGCCCGGCGCCGCCTCCCGCAACGCCTCGATGGCGGGCAGGGACGCCTCGGGGCCGCCCCAGCAGGTCAGGGTGAGCACGTCCACGTCGACCCCGACGCCGTCGGCGACCGTCGCGAACGGACCGGTGCCCCACGGGTCGGCGGTCGCGTGCACGACCGCCTTGGCCCCGGCCGCGCGGACCAGGCCGACCAGGTCGCGGCGCAGGTCGCGGGACAGGGCCGTGCGCGCGGCCCGCACACCGGCGGCCCACTCCCCCAGCGCCTCCTCGACGCCGGGCGCGCCGCCGTCCACGCCGGCGCGCACGGCGGCCCGGACCGCGTCCGCGTCGGGGTAGCGCCGCTCGCAGGCCGCGCAGAAGCACAGCGACAGCAGCTTCTGGGCGACCGGGCCCCAGTCCGCGCCGTCGGTCTTCTCGTGGTGCCCGCCGTGCGTGAAGCCGAGCGGCCCGCAGGCCTCCAGCACCACGCCGTCCGGCGCGCCCTGGTCGAGGACCTCGGTCACCAGGGCCGCGGCGTACTCGGCGACGTCCGGGTTGGCCGGGCACAGGGCGTACGGGTAGCGGTCGCCGAAGGCGTTGCGCACCACCAGGTCCGGGTGCAGGTCGCCGAGCCTGCTGCTGTGCGTGAGCACGGTCCAGGCGTGCACGGGCAGCCCGACCGCGCGCAGGGCGTCGGAGGCCGCGCCGTACGGGTTCTCCCCGTCGACCCAGGTCGGCGCGGCGGGCACGAGCCTGCCCCACGCCCTCGGCCGGACCGGCAGGTAGAAGGCGGCGTGCCTGGCGTCGACCAGCCGGTGCCGCGGGTG
Organism: Actinosynnema sp.; assembly: GCF_052038725.1. Taxonomy (NCBI): domain Bacteria; kingdom Bacillati; phylum Actinomycetota; class Actinomycetes; order Pseudonocardiales; family Pseudonocardiaceae; genus Actinosynnema; species Actinosynnema sp. Next base: position 4,721 of record NZ_JBQGCX010000538.1, on the reverse strand, counting down.
GAACGGGGTCGCGGCGCGGACCGTGTGGTACGAGGCGGCCAGCGCCACCGCGTCCACGCCCAGCGCGGCGATCCGCTCGGCCGCCGCCGGGTCGCCGACGAGGTCCCAGGGGTAGGCGTGCGCGACGGTGGTCACCACCGGGGTCGTCTCCTCTCGTAGCCGGGGTCGATGCTCCGCATGTAGCCGGTGTCGTCGCGCTGGACGATGCCGCAGCGGCGGTAGTCCTCGGCGCGCGCGGCGAGCTTGTCCCGGTCCAGCTCGACGCCGAGGCCGGGGCCGGTGGGCACGGGCAGCGAGCCGTCCACGAAGGACAGCGGCTCGGCGAGCACGTCCCACGCGCTGTTCCACGGGTAGTGCGTGTCGCAGGCGTAGTCCAGGTTGGGCGTGGCGGCGGCCAGGTGGGTCAGGGCGGCCAGGCTGATGCCCAGGTGCGAGTTGGAGTGCATGGACAGCCCGATGCCGAACGCCCGGCAGATCGCCGCCAGCTCCTTGGACCTGGCGAGCCCGCCCCAGTAGTGGTGGTCGGAGAGCACGACCTGCACCGCGCCCGCCGCCACCGAGGGCGCGAGGTGCTCGAACGCGATCGTGCACATGTTGGTGGCCAGCGGCAGCGGCGACCCGGCGGCGACCTCGGCCATGCCCTCGATCTCCGGGCTGGGGTCCTCCAGGTACTCCAGGACGCCGTCCAGCTCGCGCGCCACCTCCAGCCCGGTGGCAGGCGACCAGGCCGCGTTGGGGTCGAGCCGCAGCGGGTGGCCGGGGAACGCCTCGCGCAGGGCGCGGATCGCGGCGACCTCCTCGTCGGGCGGCAGCACGCCGCCCTTGAGCTTGATCGACCGGAAGCCGTGCCTGCGGGTGAGCTCCCGCGCCTGGGCGACGACGCCGTCGGCGTCGAGCGCGGCGCCCCACTCGTCGGGCTCCGCGCCGGGGTGGCCAGCCCACTTGTAGAACAGGTAGGCGCTGTACGGGACGGCGTCGCGGACGGCGCCGCCGAGCAGGTCGACCACGGGGCGGTCCAGCGCCTTGCCCCGGACGTCCCAGGTGGCGACCTCGAACGGGGAGAACACCCGGTCGACCGTGGACTCGACGGTGAGCCGCCCGGTGAGCCCGTGCCGGTCCGAGCCCGCCTCGCCGCCGAGGGCGGTGGAGACGCGGGCGCGGATGCCGTTGAGGTCGTGGACGTCCAGCCCGGTGAGGGCGGGGGCGGCGGCCCGGACCCGGTTCAGGTGGCCGATGTCCCCGTAGGTCTCGCCGAGGCCGGTGAGGCCCGCGTCGGTGCGGACCTCGACGACCGTGCGCAGCACCCAGGGCTCGTGCACGCCGACCGAGTTGAGCAGCGGCGGGTCGGGGAAGGCGATGGGGGTGACGACGACGTCGGTGATCCTCATCCGGCGAGCTCCGGTTGCCCGACCGCCCCGCTCGCCCCGCCCGCCGACGAGCCGTTCACCCCGCTCTCCCGCGCGCCCCCCGCCGTCTCCAGCGCGAGCGCCCGGCCCGCCGCCACGATCAGCTCCAGCTCGGCGAGGTGCTCGGGCGAGGGGTCGACCAGGGGCGCGCGGACGCCGCCGACGTCGAGGCCGGTGGCCCGGACGGCGGCCTTGACCAGCGAGACGGCGTAGCCGGGGACGCGGTCGCGCAGCTCGACCAGCGGCCGGTAGAACTCGGTGAGGTAGCGGCGCACCAGTGCGGTGTCGTCGGCGTGCACGGCCCGGTAGAAGCCGAGCGAGACCTCGGGGGCGAAGCAGAACACGGCGGACGAGTACAGGTCCACGCCGATGCCCCGGTAGGCCGGGACGGTCAGCTCGGCGGTGGGCAGCCCGTTGAAGAACTGGAACGGCTTCTCGACCCGCTCGCGCACGGCGAGCACGATCCGGTGCAGCAGGTCGATGTCGCCGAGGCCGTCCTTGAGGCCCACCACGGTCGGCAGCGCGGCGATCTCGACCGCGGTGGCCGGGGTGAAGACGGCGTTGTTGCGCTGGTAGGCGATCACCGGCAGGTCGGTGGCGTCGGCCACCCCGGCGACGTAGCGCACCAGCCCGGCGGGCGGTCCGGACACCAGGTAGGGCGGGAGCAGGAGCAGGCCGTCCGCGCCCGCGCGGTGGGCGGCCTCGGCGCAGCGGCGCGCCGTGGGCAGCGGTCCGCCGGTTCCCGCGAACACCGGCGCCCGGCCCTCGGTGACCCGCGCCGCGACCGCGACCGCGCGCTCGAACTCGTCCGGCGCCAGCGCGTGGAACTCCCCGGTGCCGCACGCGACGAAGACGCCGCCCGCCCCGGCGGCGACACCGCGCCTGACGTGCTCGGCCAGCACCGCCTCGTCGAGCCCGCCGCCCGCGTCGAACGGTGTCACCGGGAAGAACAGCACCCCGTCGAGTTGCATACCAGACCTTCATCCCTTGATCGCTGGGTGGCTCCCGCGCCGGGTGGTCGATCGCGCGCCCGGCGCCGGGGCGGGACCGGCGGCGGCCGGCGCTCCCGCGTCTCGTTGGTGGTGTTCACTTGTCGACGATCTCAGCTGTTTTCACATATCTGAATTAAGGTCGTACTTGTGAACCCCTGGGGCGGACTGTAAGAATCGCCGCAGCGACGTGTCAAGTGCGTGTTGCCTGAACGTTTCCGTGGAGGACCCAGTGGCTGGAGGCACGTCACCCGCTCGGCCGAACGCGGTGAAGTCGGCGGACCGGACCGTGGAACTGCTGGAGGTGCTGTCCTCCTCGGAGCGCCCGCTCACCCTCACCGAGCTGCACCGCGAGCTGAGCTACCCGAAGTCCAGCCTGTACATGCTGCTCCAGACCCTCGTGGCGCGGGGCTGGGTGGAGCTGGACTCCACCAGGGGCACGTACGGCATCGGGGTGCGGGCGCTGCTCGTCGGCACCTCGTACCTGGACCACGACCCGGTGGTGCAGGTCGCCATCCGGGTGATGGAGCAGGTCAGGCGCGAGGTCAACGAGACCGTGCACCTGGCGCGGCTCGACGGCTCGGACGTGGTCTACCTGGCCAGCCGCGAGTCCGAGCACCACCTGCGGGTGGTCTCGCGCGTGGGCAGGCGGCTGCCCGCGCACTCCACGTCGCTGGGCAAGGCGGTGCTGGCCGCGCGCACCCCGCAGGAGGTCGACGCCGTCCTGCCCGCCACGCTGGACCCGCTCACCCAGAACACCGTCACCGACCGGGCGGCGCTGCACGCGCAGCTCGCGGGCTTCCGCGGGGTGGGCTACGCCCACGAGCGCGAGGAGAACACGCCCGGTCTCGGCTGCTTCGCGGTGGCGCTGCCCTACCGCACGCCCGTGCTCGACGCGATGAGCTGCTCGGTGCCGCTGGGCAGGCTCGACGGCGAGCACGAGCGCCAGGTGGTGGGGGCGCTGCTGCACGCGGCCCGCACCGTCACCGAGCTGCTGCGGCAGTTCGGCCGCTGATCCCCTCACGGAAAGGCTCCCCCGTTGACCGCACGGATCCTGATCACCGGCGCGGCGGGCATCGTCGGCTCGCTGATGCGCCCCCGGTTGGCCGCGCCCGGCCGAGTGCTGCGCCTGCTCGACGTCGCCGAGCAGCGCCCCGCCGAGGAGGGCGAGGAGGTCGAGCTGGTGACCGCCTCGGTGACCGACCTGGAGGCGGTGGAACGGGCCTGCGAGGGCGTGGACGCCGTGATCCACCTCGGCGGGCACAGCCTGGAGCGGCCGTGGGCGGAGATCCTGGAGGTGAACATCAACGGCACGCACGCGGTGCTGGAGGCCGCCAGGCGGGCGGGCGTCAAGCGCGTGGTGCTGGCCAGCTCGAACCACGCGGTGGGGTTCTACGAGCGGGCGTCCGGCGAGGCCGGTGACGCGCTGTTCCCGCAGCCGGACAGCTACTACGGCGTGAGCAAGGTCGCCCTGGAGGCGCTGGGGTCGATGTACTCGGCGCGGTACGGGCTGGACGTGATCGCGATCCGGATCGGGTCGTGCTTCGAGAAGCCGCGCGACGTGCGGATGCTGTCGACGTGGCTGTCCCCGGACGACGGGGCGCGGTTGTTCGAGGCGTGCCTGTCGGCGCCGTCGCCGGGGTTCCGGGTGGTGTGGGGCGTCTCGGACAACACCCGGCGGTGGTTCTCGCTGGAGGCGGCGCGGGAGCTCGGGTACGTGTCCGAGGACGACTCGGAGGTGTTCGCGGCGGAGGTGATCGCCCAGCACGGCGAGCCGGACCCGGAGTCGTTGGCCTTGAAGTAACTGGGCGGGGTGTGGGTCGGCCCGGACTTAGACACGGCGGTGCAGGAGGCTGGGCGATGAGCGTCGTGCAGGGGTACGACCCGAGGACCGGGGAGCCGTTCGGCGAGCCGGTGCCGGTGACGTCGGACGCGGAGGTGGACGCGCTGGCGCGGGCGGCGCGGGCGGCGTTCCCCTCCTGGTCGACGCTGCCCGGCGCGGAGCGGGCGGACGCGCTGGAGCGGCTGGCGGACGCGCTGGACGCGGAGTCCGGGCTGCTGGTGGAGACGGCCGACCGGGAGACGGCGCTGGGCGTGCCGAGGCTGACCACGGAGCTGAAGCGGACCACGAACCAGCTGCGGCTGTTCGCAGGGGTGCTGCGCGAGGGCAGCTACGTGGAGGCGGTGCTGGACGGCGCCGACCCGGACATCATCCCGCCGAGGCCGGAGCTGCGGCGGGTGCTGCGCCCGCTGGGGCCGGTGGCGGTGTTCTCGGCGTCGAACTTCCCGTTCGCGTTCTCGGTGGCGGGCGGCGACACGGCGTCGG
>NZ_JBQGCX010000537.1:0-5218 GCF_052038725.1 Actinosynnema sp. | reverse complement strand
AGCAGCTTGGCGGAGCACCAGACCGGCCCGGTGACCAGCCACACCCCGCACACCAGCGCGACCAGCCGCAGCGAGTCCAGCAGCGGCGCGACCCGGTCCAGGCCACCCGCGACCAGGGCGAGCAGCCCGATGACGGCGGCGGCGATGACGCCCGCGAGCACCGCCCTGCCCCACTCCCGCCACTCGTGAGCCGCGCGCTCCGGACCGTCCTTCGGCGGCGTGACCGGGGGCGGTCCGCCCGCGAACCAGTGCGCGAACCGCTGGTCGGCCCAGCGCAGCATCGAGTGCCCGAACGCGACGCTCACGCCGAGGTAGAGGGCGGCGAGGCCGTGCGCGCCGGTCGCCTGGCCGCCGCGCGCCAGGTCGAGGACGGCGGTGGCGAGCAGCACCAGGTCCACCAGCGGGACGCAGGCGAGCAGGACGGCGCCCGCGCGGCGCAGCCCGAAGGCGTAGCGCAGCAGCAGACCGGCGGCGAGCACGACCCAGAAGCCGACCTCGCAGGCCACGATGACCAGGACCAGGGGTTCCACGGCGACCAGCCTGGCCCGGCGCGCGCCTGCGCGCGTCGGCGATCGGTGCCACCGGTGGTCATCAGTTCGTAGGACGTGCCGGGCCGCGCCGGTGTGGTGGGATGGGCCGGTGCCGTCCCGCACCGATCTCGCCGTGGTCGCGACGGCCCTGAGCGCCGGGCTCCTGCTGTTCTGGATCGACTTCGACCGGCTGTGGGGCCCTGACCAGGCCGCGCCGACGTGGGTGCGGGTGCTGCTGCTGGTGACCGCCTGCGCGGGCCAGCTGTTCCGGACCGCGCGGCCCGGTCTCGCGCTGGCGCTGGCCGGTCCCGCGGTGGCCGCGGACATGGCGCTCGGGCACAGCAGCGTGGTGCTGGTGGTGGGGATCGACGTGCTGTTCAGCACGGCGATCTCGGCCGGGCCGAGGCTCTACCGGGGGCTGGTGACCGGGATCGGGCTGCTGTGCGTCGGCCTGACCGTGGGGGCGTCGCTGCTGACCGGGGAGCCGAGGCTGGCGCTGCTGGTGGCGGTGCAGGCGTTCTCGATGGCGGTCGTCCCGGTGTGGTGGGGCTCGAACATCCGCCAGCACCGGCAGAACGAGCGCCAGCTGGCCCGGATCGCCGAGCTGGACCGGCGGGCGGCGGTGACCGCCGAGCGCGCCCGGATGGCCCGCGACCTGCACGACGTGGTCGCCGGGCACCTGTCGGCGATCGCGATCCAGTCCGAGGCGGTGCTGACCCTGCCGGACGACGACCGGGAGCGGGTGCGGTCGGTGCTGCGGGCGGTGCGGGAGGGCAGCGTGGGGGCGCTGGCGGAGATGCGCACGATGATCGACGTGCTGCGGGCCGACGGCGAGGTGGACGAGGCGGTGTCGGCGCGGCTGGGCGAGGTGGGGCGGCTGGTGGAGGCGTCCGGGCTGGACGTGCGGCTGCGGGTGGACGACGTGAGCGGGGTCCCGGCGGCGGTGGACGTGGCCGGGTACCGGATCGCGCAGGAGTCGCTGACGAACGCGCTCAAGCACGGGGCGCGCGGTGGGCGGGTGTCGCTGCGGGTGGAGCGGCAGGCGGCGCGGGTGGTGCTGGAGGTCGGCAACGAGGTGCGGGACGAGGGGCGCGCCGGGCGGGCGCCGGGCAGCGGGACGGGGTTGGTGGGCATGGCCGAGCGGGCGCACGCGGTGGGCGGGCGGTTCCGGGCCGGGGTGGAGGACGGGCTGTGGGTCGTGCGGGCGGAGCTGCCGCTGTGACCGGGGACTCGGTGACCGGGGACTCGGCGAGCGGGGACTCGGCGAGCGGGGTCGCGGCGAGCGGGGTCGTCGAGGTGCTGGTGGCCGACGACCACGCGGCGGTGCGGGCGGGCCTGGTGATGATCCTGGGCGGCGCGCCGGGCGTGCGGGTCGTCGGCGAGGCGGGTGACGGGGAGGCGGCCGTGCGGATGGCCCGCGAGCTGCGGCCGGACGTGGTGCTGATGGACGTGCGGATGCCGGGGGTGGACGGCATCGAGGCGACCCGGCGGCTGGCCGGGGTGTGCGAGGTGCTGGTGCTGACCACGTTCGACCTGGACGAGTACGTGCGCGGGGCGCTGCGCGCGGGCGCGGCCGGGTTCCTGCTCAAGTCGGTGGAGGCCCCGGCGCTGGTGGACGCGGTGCGGCGGGTGGCGGCCGGTGACGGGGTGCTGGCGCCCTCGGTGACCAGGCGGGTGATGCGGGAGTTCGCGGCCGGGCCCGCCGCCCGCGCCAAGCCCGACCTGGGGGCGCTGACCGAGCGGGAGGTCGACGTGCTGCGCTGCCTGGGCGAGGGCCTGTCGAACGCGCAGATCGGCACGCGCCTGCGGATCGGCGAGACGACGGTGAAGACGCACGTGTCGCGGGTGCTGATGAAGCTGGACCTGCGCTCGCGGGTGCAGGCCGCGCTGCTGGCGCAGGACGCGGACCTGGGGGACGGCTAGCGGCTCTCCAGCGCGGCCGTGAGGTCCTCGCGGCGCAGCACCCCGGCGGGCCTGCCCTCCAGGTCGACCACCAGGTACTCGCGCGCCGCGGTCGACCGGACCCGCTCGACCACGTCGTCCCCGGCCTCGTCGGCGAGCAGCACGGTCTCCGGCCGGATCGGCACGGCGGCCTGCTCGGCGGGCGCGTGCGGGGACGTGCCCGCCAGGCGCTCGGCCAGGGTCCGGTCCAGCAGCCCGGCGGCGACCCCGTCGGCGCGCACCAGCACCACCCCGCGCCCGGCGGCGGCCGACAGCGCGCCGGACACCGGGCTCTCGGCGGGCAGCTGGAGCACCGGGCGCACGAGCTGCTGCAGGGTGAGCCCCTCCGGCCAGGCCCTGGCCCGCTCGGCGGCCGACTCGCCGCGCGCGCCCGCGACCACGAACCAGGCCGTGAGCAGGCACACGCCGAAGCGCAGCCAGCGGTCCGGCGCGCCGTCGAGCAGCCCCAGCACCGCCCAGACCACCAGGAGCGCGGCGACCAGCCCGCCGCCGACGACGGCGGCCCTGGTGCCGGTGGCGCGCTTGCCGGTGAGGGCCCAGACGCCCGCGCGCAGGATGCGCCCGCCGTCCAGCGGCAGGCCGGGCAGGAGGTTGAACACGGCGACGGCGGCGTTGGCGAACGCGGTCTGCGCGACCAGCAGCCACACCGCGTCGGTGGTCGGGATGGCGTGGGCGCCGAGTGCGAACACGCCCGCGAGCAGCACGGACACCAGCGGTCCCGCCGCCGCCACCAGGCCCTCGTGGCGCGGGGTGCCGGGGGCCCTGGCCACCTCGGAGACCCCGCCCAGCAGGAACAGCCGCAGCCTGCGCACCGGCAGGCCGAGGCGCAGCGCCACCAGGCTGTGGCCCAGCTCGTGGGCCAGCACGGACAGGCCGAGGAACAGGGCGAACGCGGCGGCGAGCGCCAGGCCGGTGAAGCCGCCCGCGTCCGGGCTGATCCGGCTCGCGAGCGGCGCGTACAGCACGACGATGACCGCCGAGCCCAGCCACCACGAGGGGGCCAGCAGCACCGGGATGCCCGCGGCGCGGAACAGCGGCAGACCGCCCTCCCGGCCCGCCCTCGCCCGCCAGCCCTCCGCAGTCGCCATCGTGGGCAGCGTAGGCGCGGTCGTGTCACGTCGGGGTGTGCCGGGCGGGCGGGAGTGTCGGTGGGGTGGCCTACTGTGCTCCGCATGGCAGCGCCCACCACATCCGATCGCCCCGTGCGCAGGCCGGCCCTGTCGCCCTCCCGCGCGGGCGACTTCAAGCAGTGCCCGCTGCTCTACCGCTTCCGCGCGGTCGACCGGCTCCCCGAGAAGCCGACGAAGGCCCAGGTCAGGGGCACGGTCGTGCACGCCGTGCTGGAGGACCTGTTCGCGCTGCCCGCCGCCGAGCGGGTGCCGGAGCGGGCTCGGGAGCTGGTGGAGCCCGCCTGGGCGCGGGTGCGCGAGGAGCGGCCCGAGTTCGCGGAGCTGTTCGGCGCGGACCAGGACGAGGAGCAGGCGGACTGGCTGACGTCGGCCCGCGAGCTGCTGGAGGGCTACTTCGGGCTGGAGGACCCGCGCCGGTTCGACCCGGAGTCGCGGGAGCTGCTGGTCGAGTGGGAGCTGCCGTCCGGGGTGCTGCTGCGCGGGTACGTGGACCGGGTCGACGTGGCGCCCACCGGGGAGATCCGGGTGGTCGACTACAAGACCGGCGCGGCGCCGCGCGAGCACGTCGAGGGCAAGGCGCTGTTCCAGATGAAGTTCTACGCGCTGGTGCTGTGGCGGCAGCGCGGGGTGGTGCCCCGGCAGCTGCGGCTGATGTACCTGGCGGACCGGCAGGCGCTGGCGTACTCGCCGGACGAGGGCGAGCTGGCGAGGTTCGAGCGGACCCTGGAGGCGATCTGGGAGGCGATCCTGCGCGCCGGGCGCACCGGCGACTTCCGGCCGAACCCGAGCAGGCTGTGCGACTACTGCGACCACAAGGCGCTGTGCCCGGCGTTCGACGGGACGCCGCCGCCGTATCCGGGCTGGCCGGAGCCGGGGGCGGTGGCGGAGCGCGCGGCGGACCGGGTCGACTAGAACCGGGTCGACTAGGACCGGGTCGACTAGGACCGGGGCTGCTGGGGCTGGGGTCGGACGGGCTCGTCGGGAGGGGTGTTCGGGGTGGTGGCGTTCTACGCGCCGCTGGGCGGGGACCGGTACGCGGCGACCAGGCGCACCGCGGGGCCGTGGTCGGCCGACAGCCAGCACCTGGGGCCGCCGTCCGCGCTGCTGGTGCGGGAGCTGGAGCGGCTGCCCGGTTCGGGGGTGCTGTCGCGGGTGGCGTTCGACGTGCTCGGGCCGGTGCCGGTGGCGGAGCTGGTGGTGTCGGCCTCGGTGGTGCGGCCGGGCCGGTCGGTGGAGCTGCTGGCGGCGGTGCTGGCGCACGAGGGCCGGGAGGTGCTGCGGGCGTCGGCGTGGCGGGTCGCCCCCGGTGAGACCGCGTCGGTGGCCTCGGGGCAGCCCGCGCTGCTGCCGCCGCCGTCCGCGTGCGCGGAGTTCTCGGTGCCCGGCGACTGGACGTGCGGGTACCTGGAGGCGATGGAGTGGCGGTCGGTCAGCGGCGGGCTCGCGACCCCCGGTGACGCGGTCGTGTGGGCCCGCCCGCGCGTCCCGGTGGTGGCGGGCGAGGAGGCGAGCGCGGTGCAGCGGCTGTTCACCGTGGCGGACTCGGCGAGCGGGGTGTCGGCGCGGCTGGACATCCGGCGGTGGTACGCGATCAAC
>NZ_JBQGCX010000536.1:0-3861 GCF_052038725.1 Actinosynnema sp. | reverse complement strand
GGCGCACAGCCACGTGGGTGGGGTGCGGTGGTGGAACGTGAAGCACCCGGCGAAGTACGCGGCGGTGCTGGCGGGTGGGGGGTCGCCTGCCGCGGGGCGTGAGGTGCTGGCGGAGGACGATCGCAGGGTCGAGCGGGTGCTGTTGGAGCTGCGACTGTCCGAAGGGCTGCCGGTGGAGGTTCTGGACCGGGACGGGCGGCGGGAGGCTGCTCGGGTGGCGGCTGAGGGGTTGTTGGAGCCCGTGGCGCTTGCGCGGGGGCGGTGCGTGTTGACGGACCGGGGGCGGTTGTTGGCTGACGCGGTGGTCCGGCGGTTGACCTGAGGGTGGGTGACCTGAGGGCGGGTGACCTGAGGACGGGTTTTCAACCCAAGGGCAAGGGCGAAGGGCGAAGGGCAAGAGCTTAAGAGCACGCCTCGCCGGCGGGGCAGACCTCCAAAAAAGAGGGGGACGGGCTCTGCCGGCCGGTGGCCGTTGGTGCTCGGTGCCGGTTTACCACTGCGGTGGTCCGGGTCCCTCTTCTCCGTTTGGCCTCCTTTCAGGCAAGCACAGGCGTCAAGACGCCGTTTGACTCGGGCGGTCTGCCGCATAGTGCGGCGGCGTCTTGACACCTGCGCTCGGGCTTCGCCAGGCCAAACGGAGAAGAGGGACGCGGGACGGGGTGGCTGCGGGCTCGCTTTGCTCGCCCCGCCGCCCGCGTGGCGGTTGGTGTGGGGGCTGCTGTGGTTGGCGTGGGGGCGGTTGCGGCGGGGAGTGCGGTCGGGTGCGGATCGCTGGGGGGGGGTGGGGTTCGTAACCTGTGAATGACTTTCCGAACTCGCGGGGGACCGGGGGGCGTCGTCTCCGTAAAATCGGGGCGAGGACATCAGGGGGCTGTGCCCCCTACCAGCGGAGGTGGCACGCGGTGAACGCTGATCAGCGGCGCTTCGAGGTGTTGCGCGCCATCGTCGCCGACTACGTCTCCAACCACGAGCCCGTCGGGTCCAAGGCGTTGGTCGAGCGGCACAACCTGGGGGTGTCCAGTGCGACCGTGCGCAACGACATGGCCTCGTTGGAGGAGGACGGGTACATCACCCAGCCGCACACCAGCGCCGGGCGGGTGCCGACCGACAAGGGGTATCGGCTGTTCGTCGACCGGTTGAGCGAGGTCAAGCCGTTGTCGACGGCCGAGCGGCGGGCCATCCACTCGTTCCTCGAAGGGGCCTGCGACCTGGACGACGTGCTGCGGCGCAGTGTTCGGCTGCTCGCGCAGCTCACGCGGCAGGTCGCGGTCGTGCAGTACCCGACGCTCAGCCGGGCCTCGGTGCGGCACCTCGAGGTGCTCGCCATCACCCCGGCGCGGTTGATGCTGATCCTGATCACCGACACCGGTCGGGTGGACCAGCGGTCGGTGGACCTCGGGGACGTGATCACCGAGGACAACGTCGCCCGCATCCGGGCGATGCTCAACGGCTCGCTGGTCGGCAAGCGGCTCGCGGACGCCTCCGCCGAGGTCGCCCAGCTGCCCGAGACGGTGCCGAGCGACCTGCGGGACATCGCCACCAGGGTCAGCACCGTGCTGATCGAGTCCCTGGTCGAGCACCCCGAGGAGCGCCTGGTGCTGGGTGGCACGGCGAACCTCACCCGGAACGTGGCAGACTTCCCCGGTTCACTGCGCCAGGTGCTGGAGGCGCTGGAGGAGCAGGTGGTGGTGCTCAAGCTGCTGGCGGCCTCGCACGACCCCGGCACCGTGCTGGTGCACATCGGGGAGGAGAACGAGGCGGCGGAGATGCGCAGCACCTCGGTCGTGTCCATCGGCTACGGCAGCGCTGACAAGCTGCTCGGCGGCATGGGCGTGGTCGGACCAACCCGGATGGACTACCCGTCCACTATGGCGGCCGTCAGGGCCGTCGCCCACTACGTGGGGGACATCCTCACCGTCCGGTGAGGGAACACCCCGCGCCCGCAGGACGTTTCGCAAGCGACGCAGGCTAGCGCGCGCGTGTTCCAGCGCGCCCGCAGGAGGACAGCACGGTGGCGAGGGACTACTACGGCACGCTCGGGGTCTCCAAGAACGCGACACCCGAGGAGATCAAGCGCGCCTACCGCAAGCTCGCGCGCCAGCTTCACCCGGACGTGAACCCCAACGAGGAAGCGCGCTTCAAGGAGGTGACCGCCGCCTACGAGGTCCTGTCGGACCCGCGCAAGCGGCAGGTCGTCGACCTGGGCGGCGACCCGCTGGAGCCGGGTGGCGGCGGGCGAGGCGCGGGTGGCGGCGACCCGTTCGCCGGCTTCGGGCTGGGCGACATCATGGACGCGTTCTTCGGCGCGGGCGCGGGAGGCGGCGGTCGCGGACCGCGCAGCCGCGTCCAGCCCGGATCGGACGCGCTGATCCGGCTCTCCATGACGCTGGAGGAGTGCGCGGCCGGCGCGAACCGCGAGCTGACGGTGGACACCGCGATCCTGTGCGACCGCTGCGTGGGCAGCGGCTGCGCGGAGGGCGCGTCCCCGGTGCGCTGCGACACCTGCGGTGGGCGCGGCGAGGTGCAGTCGGTGCAGCGCTCGTTCCTCGGCCAGGTCGTCACGGCCCGGCCGTGCCCGGTCTGCCGGGGCTTCGGCGAGGTCATCCCCGACCCGTGCCAGCAGTGCGCGGGCGACGGCCGGGTCCGCTCCCGCCGCACCATCTCGGTGCAGATCCCGGCCGGTGTGGCCGAGGGGATGCGGGTGCGTCTGGCCGGGCAGGGCGAGGTCGGCTCCGGCGGCGGCCCCGCCGGTGACCTGTACGTCGAGGTCGAGGAGATCGCCCACGACGTGTTCGAGCGCGACGGGGCCGACCTGCACTGCTCGGTGCGCATCCCGATGACGACGGCCGCGCTCGGCGCGGTGCTGCCGCTGTCCACCCTCGACGGCGAGGAGGAGCTGGAGATCGAACCCGGCACCCAGCCCGCCACCGAGCTGGTGCTCACCGGCCGCGGGATGCCGAGGCTGCGCTCCAACGGGCGCGTCGACGGGCGCGGCGACCTGCACGTCCACCTGGACGTCGTGGTGCCGACCAAGCTCGACGCCCGCCAGAGCGAGCTGCTGCGCGAGCTGGCCTCGGTGCGCGGCGAGGAGGAGCCCTCGCTGTCGGGCGGCGGCAAGGGCGGCGGGCTGTTCTCGCGGCTGCGCTCCGGCCGCGGCCACCGGTGACCCTCCCCGTCTTCCTGGTCGAGAGCCTGCCCACCGGGTCCGCCGCCGTCCTGGACGGCCCGGAGGGCAGGCACGCCGCCACCGTGCGCAGGCTGCGCGCGGGGGAGGAGCTGGTGCTGTCGGACGGCAGCGGCGACCAGGTGCGCTGCGAGATCACCGAGGCGCTCAAGGACTCGCTGCGGCTGCGCGTGGTCGAGCGCTGGACCGTGCCCGAACCGGGGGTGCGGGTCGTGCTGGTGCAGGCGCTGGTCAAGGGCGAGCGCGGCGAGCTGGCCGTGGAGCTGGCGACCGAGGCGGGCGTGGACGCCGTGCTGCCGTGGAAGGCGGCGCGGTGCGTGGCCAAGTGGGAGGACGGGCCGCGCGGGGCCAAGGCGCTCGGCCGCTGGCGGGCCACCGCCCGCGAGGCGGCCAAGCAGGCGCGCCGGGCGCGGGTCCCCGAAGTGGGGGAGCCGGTGACCACGAAGCAGCTCGCGGCGCTCGCGTCGCGGGCCGCGGCGGTGCTGGTGCTGCACGAGTCCGCCGAAGTCGGGATCGGCTCGGTGGCGCTGCCACCCTCGGGTGAAGTCCTGCTGGTCGTCGGCCCGGAGGGCGGCATCGCGGAGCAGGAGCTGTCCGCGCTGGTGGAGGCGGGTGCGCACGTGGTCAGGCTGGGGCCCTCGGTGCTCAGGGCGTCCACGGCGGGGGCCGTCGCGCTG
>NZ_JBQGCX010000535.1:0-3106 GCF_052038725.1 Actinosynnema sp. | reverse complement strand
TTGGCCACCAGCACCGAGACCGCCCCGCCGGGGGCCGCGGCGGCGGCGAGGGCGGCGAGCGCGGTGGTCGCGTCGTCCACGACCTCCAGCAGCCCGTGGCCGAGCACCAGGTCGGCGGCGCCGTCGCTGACCAGCTCGCCGAGGGCGTCGGTGTCGCCCTGCACGGCGATCACCCGATCGGCGACGCCCGCCTCGGCGGCGCGCCGGGTCAGGGTGGCCAGCGCGTCGGGGCTCGGGTCGACCACGGTGACCGCGCAGCCCGCGGCGGCCAGCTGGACGGCCCACACGCCGGTGCCGCCGCCGACGTCCAGGACCCTGGGGGGCTCGCCGCCCCGCCGGTGCCTCGCGGCGGTCAACTCGGTGTCGAGCACCCTCTGTACGGCGTCCGGTCGCATGGCACAGAAGCCTAAGGGCCGTAGGCTGCACCTTGTGCATACGGTCGCGGTGCTCAGCCTCAAAGGTGGAGTGGGGAAGACGACGGTCGCGCTGGGTCTCGCGTCGGCCGCGCTCAGGCGCGGCGTGCGGACGCTGGTCATCGACCTCGACCCGCAGTGCAACGCCACCTCCACGCTGGAACCGGGGGAGTCCTCGGCCAGCGTCTACGACGTGCTCAAGGAACCGGCCCCGGAGACCGTGCGGGCCGCCATCGCGCCGTCGGCGTGGGGCGACGGGGTCGACGTGCTCTCCGGTTCGGAGGACGCGGAGCTGCTGAACCACCCCGATCCGGGTGAAAAGCGGTTGGGGCGGCTGCGCGAGGCGCTGGCGGTGGTCGAGGACGACTACCAGCTGGTGCTGCTGGACTGCCCGCCGTCGCTGGGCCAGCTGACCCGCTCGGCGCTGGTGGCCGCGGACCGGGCGCTGCTGGTGACCGAGCCGACGATGTTCGCCGTCGCGGGCGTGCAGCGCGCGTTCGAGGCGGTGCAGTCCGAGCGGGAGCACAACGACGAGCTCCAGCCGCTGGGCGTGGTGGTCAACCGGGTGCGCCCGCGCTCGCACGAGCACCAGTTCCGCATCGAGGAGCTGCGCGACATCTTCGGCCCGCTGGTGATGCCGGTGGCGCTGCCGGACCGGCTCGCGGTGCAGCAGGCCCAGGGCGCCTGCATGCCGATCCACGAGTGGGGGACGCCGGGCGCGCGCGAGGTGGCGCTGGCGTTCAACCTGCTGCTGGCGCGGGTGCTGCGGGTGAGCCGGAGCAGGCGCAAGGCCTCGCACCGGGACTTCGACGAGGACGAGATCCAGGAGGCGCACGAGGCGGTGGACGCGTGACCGGTCTCGCGGGCGCCCGCCGTGCCCGAGGGTGACACGGTCTTCCTCGCGGGCCCCCGGTAGGCCGACGCGCTGACCGGCCGGGTGCTGCTGCGCGGTCAGCTGCGCCACCCGAGGTTCGCGACGGCGGACCTGGCCGGGCGCGAGGTGCTGGGCGTGCGGTCGGTGGGCAAGCACCTGTTCACCCGGTTCAGCGGGGACCTGAGCCTGCACAGCCACTTCCGGATGGACGGGGCGTGGCACCTGTACCGGCCGGGTGAGCGCTGGCGCCGTCCCGGCCACCAGGCGCGGGCGGTGTTCGAGGTGCCGGACCGGCAGGCTATCGGGTTCGCGCTGCACGACCTGGAGCTGCTGCCGACCGCCGACGAGCACCGGCTGGTCGGCCACCTGGGCCCGGACCTGCTGGCCGAGGACTGGGACGGGACGGCCGAGGCCGAGGCGGCGCGCAGGCTGGTCGCGGAGCCCGAGCGGGAGCTGGGGCTGGCGCTGCTGGACCAGCGGGTGCTCGCGGGCGTCGGGAACCTGTACAAGGCCGAGGTGTGCTTCCTGCTGGGCGTGTCCCCGTGGTCGCCGGTGTCGGCGGTGGACCCGGTGGAGGCCGTGCGGCTGTGCCGGAGGCTGCTGCTGGCCAACGCGTGGCGGCCGGAGCAGTCCACGACCGGGTCGCTGCGGCGCGGGCAGCAGCACTGGGTGTTCGAGCGGACCGGGCGGCCGTGCGCGCGCTGCGGGACGCGGGTGCGGGTCGGCGGCCAGGGCGCCGGGGTGCTGGAGCGGGTGGCGTACTGGTGCCCGCGCTGCCAACCGGGTCCGATCGCATAGGGTTGCGGCCGTGATCTACCGGAACGTGGTGCGCAAGGCGTTGTTCTCCCTGCACGACGGGGACGCGGAGCGGGTCCACGAGACCACGCTCGACCTGGCGTCGAGGGTCTCCCCGCTGGCCGCCAGGGTGAACCTGGGCGTGCGCGGGCCGGGCCTGGCGCGCACGGTGTTCGGGGTGCGCTTCCCGAACCCGGTGGGGCTGGCGGCGGGGCTGGACAAGAACGGCCGGGCGCTGCCCGCGTGGGCCGCGCTGGGGTTCGGGTTCGTCGAGGTCGGCACGGTCACCGCGAAGGCCCAGCCGGGCAACCCGCTGCCGAGGCTGTTCCGGCTGCGCGGCAGCGAGGCGATCATCAACCGGATGGGCTTCAACAACGAGGGCGCGCAGGCGCTGGCCGACCGGTTGGAGGCGCTGGGGCCGCTGCCGGTGCCGCTGGGGATCAGCCTGGGCAAGTCGAAGGTGACGCCCGTCGAGGAGGCCGAGGAGGACTACCGGCTCTCGCTGCGGGCGCTGCACCGGCACGGCGACTACTTCGCGGTCAACATCAGCTCGCCGAACACGCCGGGCCTGCGCGCGCTGCAGGACCGGGACGCGCTGGACCGGCTGCTGTCGGCGCTGAACGCGGAGATGGCCGAGCTGGGCGCGCGCAAGCCGCTGCTGGTCAAGATCGCGCCGGACCTGACCGAGGCGGCGATCGGCGAGCTGCTGGAGGTGTGCGAGGCGCACGGCGTGGACGGGCTGATCGCCACGAACACCACGCTGTCGCGTGACGGCGTGGTGGCGCGGGACGCGCACCTCGCGGAGCAGGCCGGTGGGCTCAGCGGCAGGCCGCTGGCGGCGCGGGCGCGCGAGGTGGTGCGGTTCGTCAGCCGGGAGACCGGCGGGAAGCTGCCGATCGTCGGGGTGGGCGGCATCGCGTCGGCGGACGACGCGAAGCGGATGCTGGACGCGGGCGCGAGCCTGCTCCAGGTGTACACCGGGTTCATCTACGAGGGTCCGGGTCTGGTGCGGCGGATCAACCGG
>NZ_JBQGCX010000534.1:0-2841 GCF_052038725.1 Actinosynnema sp. | reverse complement strand
GACCCTCTGGGGCGACACGACGCGCGTCCCCGCGCCCCGGAGCGCTCCCGCGCGGTGGGGGTGGCCGGAGCGCCGGGGGCGACGTTGCGGGCCGTGCACACGTGGAGCGACCTGCTGTCGGACCGGACGCGGCTCGGGCTCGACCGGGCGCGGGCCGCCGAGGAGGGGGAGCGGTTGCTCGCCGAGCGGCTCGCCGGGTGGAGCAGCGGGTACCCCTCGGTCACCGTCGAGCGGGTCGTGGAGCACGACCGGCCCGTCCGCGCCCTGTTGCGGCACGCGGCCAGGGCGCGTCTCCTGGTTGTCGGCAGCCGGGGTCGCGAGCTCGCGGGTTCGGGGATGCTGCTCGGCTCGACCAGCCGGGCGCTGGTCCACCACTCGCCGTGCCCGCTGGCCGTGGTCCGGCCGGTCGGGGCGTCGCGCTGACCCGCCGCCCGCGGGGCGTCGGGAGGCGCTGAGGAAAGGGGTCGCTATGGGCAACAGGATCGTCGTCGGGGTGGACGGGTCGCCCGCCAGCGCGGACGCGCTGCGGTGGGCGGTGGAGGAGGCCGGGCAGCGCGGGTGCTCGGTCGACGCGGTCATCGTGTGGCAGATCGACCCCGGCATGGTGCTCGGGCCGGTCAGCGGCGCGGAGGCGCTCGCCATCGACCCGGAGACCACCCGCGAGGGCTACATGCGGCTGCTGGAGTCGATGGTCGCGCAGTTCGACGTGAACAAGGTGTTCATGGAGGGCGAGCCCGGCCGGGTGCTGGTGGAGGCGTCCAAGGACGCGGACCTGCTGGTGGTCGGCAGCCGGGGGCGCGGACTGCTGCGCGAGGCGCTCACCGGGTCGGTCAGCTCGTACTGCGTGCACCACGCGGAGTGCCCGGTGGTGGTCTTGCGCGAGCGCGAGCCCGCGCACGCGTGACGGCGCCCCCGGTCCCCACCGGCGTCAGCCCGACGGGTGGTTCTGCTTGCTCTTGCGGGTGAACTTGCGGTGCTCGGCCGAGCGCAGGACCAGGCGGGCCACCTCGCCGGGGTGCGCCACCGGGCCGAGCGCGCGGCTGCCCGCGCTCCAGCCCCGGTCCTCGCTCCAGCGCAGCGGACCCGCGTCCGTGACCAGCTCGGCCCGCACGGGCGAGCACGGCCTGATGTCCACCGCCAGGGTCAGCACGTCGACGCCTGCGCCGCGCAACGTGTCGAGCACCGCGTCCAGGTAGCGGGTCGCGCTGACCGCGGTGTGCGCGCGGGTGGCCATGGTTCCTCCCGGTTCGTCCAGGAGTCGATTCTCCGAGCGCGGGGCCGGTGCGGTGGAGAGGCGAAGGTCCCCGCGGACGCGGGTCCTTCCCGGTGGGCCGACCGCACGGTTGCGGGAACCGGAGGGCTAGAGCCAGCCGCTCTCCTCGGCGATCCGGACCGCCTCGGCGCGGGTGCGCGCGCCGGTCTTGCCGATCGCGGCCGACAGGTGGTTGCGGACCGTGCCCTCCGACAGGCCGACGCCCTTCGCCAGGTCGGCGACCGTGCCGCCGTCGCGGGCCAGCGCCAGCACGTCGCGCTCCCTGGCGGTCAGCGGGCCGGCGCCCTGGGCGAGGGACTCGGCCGCCAGGTCCGGGTCGACCACGCGCAGGCCCGCGTGGACCCGGCGCACCGCGTCCACCAGCTGCTCGGGCGAGGCGTCCTTGACCACGAACCCGGCCGCGCCCGCCGCCATCGCCCGCGCCAGGTAGCCGGGGCGGCCGAAGGTCGTGCACACGATCACCCGGCAGCGCGGGAGCCGCTCGTGCAGCAGGGCCGCCGCCTCAAGGCCGTCCAGTCCGGGCATCTGCACGTCCAGCAGCGCCACGTCCGGCTCCGCCCGCAGCGCCTCGGGCAGCACCTCGTCGCCGGAGCCGACCGAGGCGACCACCTCGATGTCCGGCTCCATGCCCAGCATCGCCGCGAACGCCCCGCGCACCAGCGCCTGGTCGTCGGCCAGCAGCACCCTGATCACGCCGTCCCCCCGTCCCGGACCTCCGCGCGCAGCCGGTACCCGCCCGCGACCGGTCCCGCCTCCAGCGCCCCGCCGACCTCGGCCAGCCGCTCCCGCAACCCCGCCACCCCGCTCCCCGGTTGCCCGGCGCCCGCGCCGCGCCCGTCGTCCACGACCTCAATCCACCGCGCGCCCAGGCGCACCGAGCAGGTGCGGGCCGCCGAGTGCCGCAGCACGTTCGTCACCGCCTCCCGCAGCACGTACCCGAACACCCCCTGCAGCTCCGGCGCGACGTTGTCCACCGCGCTCGGCAGGTCCGCCTCGATCCCGGCCGCCCGCAGCGCCGCCCCTGCCGCCACCAGCTCACCGGCCAGCGCCACCTCCCGGTACCCGCCGACCGTCGCCCGCACGTCCCCGAGCGCCTGCCTGGCCAGGGCCTCCAGCTCCCCGACCTCGCCGAGCGCCCGGTCGACCTCGCCGCGCTCCAGCAGCCGCCGCGCCAGCCCGGCCTTCACGGTCACCGTGGTGAGGCTGTGCCCGAGGATGTCGTGCAGGTCCCGCCCGAGCCGGTGCCGCTCCTCGGCGGCGGCCAGCGCGGCGATCTCCACCCGCGCCCGCGCCAGCTCCCGCCGGGTCCGCACCAGCCGGACCACGGCGGCGAACCCCACGACCAGCGAGCCCAGCGCCGCCACCAGGTGCACCGGCTGCCCTGACCCGGCCGCCCGCCACAGCAGACCCGCGACCAGCGCGGCGGCGGCCGTCCCGTTCATGGTCAGCGCGAGCCTGGCGGGCAGCGCGATCGAGGCGGTGCCGAGCACGTGGACCAGCAGCGCGGCCGAGTCCAGGCCGGTCACCGCGATCACGAGCAGGCCCCAGACCACCAGCGCGCCCAGCAG
>NZ_JBQGCX010000533.1:0-2688 GCF_052038725.1 Actinosynnema sp. | reverse complement strand
GGGGGCGCCCCCGGGGCCGGGCGGGGCCCGGCCCCCGCTAGGGGGCGCGGCCCCACGCCGGGGCGCTCCCCCGGCCGACCGCGGAGGTCCCGGCCTAGGGCGCCAGCCGACCGCTGAGCAGCCCCGCCTGGTAGGCCAGCGACACCGCGTGCGTCCGGTCCCGCGCCCGCAGCTTCCGCAGGATGTTCTTCACGTGCGTGCGCACCGTCTCCACCGACACGTACAGCGCGTCCGCCACCGACTGGTTCTCCAGGCCGTCCGCGATCAGCTGGAGCACCTCGTACTCCCGCCGCGACAGCGCCCGCCTGGTCCCCGAGTCCGCGCCGGGGCTGAACCCCGCCGCCAGCGGGGCCAGCGTCGGGTCGAGGTGCACCCGCTCCCGGTGCGCGCGCAGGATCGCCTCCACCACCTCGGCGGGCTCGGCGGTGCGCGGCACCAGGCCCCGCACCCCCGCGGCGAGCGCGCCGCGCACGTACTTCGGGGTGCGGTGCGGCTCGCGCACCAGCGCCACCACCGCCAACTGCGGATCGCTCGCGACCAGCAGCGAGGCCAGGTGGCCCTGCGGGTCGAGCACCGAGTCGACCAGCAGCACGTCCGGCCGCAGCCGCTCGTGCAGCCGCACCGCGGAGTTGAGGTGCCCCGTCGAGCCGAGCCAGTTCAGCCCCGGAGTCCGGCGGACCACCGCCGCCAGGCCCTCGCGGAGCAGTGGCACGGGGTCGACGAGCGCGACCCCCGGCCCTGAGGCAAGTCGAGCAGCGCCCGCCGCGGACAGCGGGCGCCCGTTGACACCGGTTCCCATGGACCTGTGACGCAGCGGACCCCGCGATATGACGCGGTTTCCCCGAAGAAAGATTTACTCACTCTGCGTGATCGCTGATCAAGCATGTGAACAAGGATCACAACTGTGAGTCATTTGACCGGTGTGGGCTACCGCACACGGCAACACCTCCGTAAGACCTACGTCACACGTCCGCGTGGGAGCCGCCCGGAACCGCCGCCCGAGCCGAGCTGCCCACGCGCGGGCAACAGCGCACGCAGGGAGGACAGATGGACACCCTCGACTGGGTCGTGGTCGGCGGGTACTTCTTCGTCATGGTGGGGATCGGCGTCTGGTCGCGCGGGCGGATCAGCACCATCGCCGACTTCTTCACCGCGGGCGGCCGGATGCCCTGGTGGCTCTCCGGGATCTCGCACCACATGTCCGGGTACAGCGCGGTCATGTTCGTGGCCTTCGCCGCCGAGGCGTACCGGCTCGGGCTGACCGTCTACATCTGGTGGGCGCTGACCATCGGCGTGGGCGTGGGCATCGGCGCCTTCCTGTGGGCGCCCGCCTGGAACCGCCTGCGCTCCAAGCACGGCGTGAAGTCGCCGCTGGAGTACCTGGCCATCCGGTACGACGTGCCGACCCAGCAGATCATGGCCTGGGCGGGCGCCGCCCTGAAGGTCGTCGACATCGCCGCCAAGTGGGTCGCGGTCGCCGTGCTGCTCCAGGGCTTCGCGGGCGTCGACGTGTGGGTCGGCATCCTGATCGTCGGCGTGGTCACCATGGTCTACTCGGTGCTCGGCGGCCTGTGGGCCGACGCGCTCACCGACTTCGGCCAGTTCGTCATCCAGGGCCTGGCGGGCATCGCCATGTTCATCGCGGTCGCCGCCCACTTCGGCGGGATCGACTTCGTCTGGACCATGTGGGACCGGCTGCCCGCCTCGCACAGCGAGCCGCTGACCGGGCCCTACACCCTGGTGTTCTTCATGGCGCTCTTCCTGATCAAGACGCTGGAGTACAACGGCGGCATGTGGAACCTGGCGCAGCGCTACATGGCCGCGCCGTCCGGGGCCGCCGCCCGCCGCTCCGCCCTGCTGTCCGCCGTCCTGTGGCTGGTGTGGCCGCTGGTGCTGTTCCTGCCGATGTGGGCCGCGCCGCTGATCGTGCCGGGCATGGAGGCCAACGCCGAGCAGGCCTACGTCGAGATGGGCAAGGCGATGCTCCCCGCGGGCATGGTCGGCCTGGTGCTCGCCGGGTTCTTCTCGCACACCATGGCGATGGTGTCCTCGGACGCCAACGTGATCGCCGCCGTCATCACCCGCGACATGCTGCCCAGGCTGTGGAAGCGGGCCACCGGGCTCTCCGCCGACGCGCAGCTGAAGCTGGCCCGGCTCACCACGTTCCTGTTCATCGGGTTCTCCATGACGATCGCGCTGACCGCCGACACCAAGGGGTTCGTGCTCAAGATCGTGATCGCGCTGGTGGCGGCGACGATGGGCCCGATCGCGATCCCGCTGATGCTGGGGCTGCTGCCGCCGTTCCGCAGGATCGGGCCGCTCGCGGCGAAGGCGTCCGTGATCGGCGGCCTCGGCGCGTGGGCGTTCCTGTACTGGCAGCAGCAGTTCGAGAAGGCCGAGTGGGTCACCCAGGGCGTGATCGTCTCCTGGCCGCTCGTGCTGTCCCTGGTGCTGTACCTGGTGATCGGCTTCCTGCGACCGCAGCCCTCGCCCGAGCGCGAGGCGCTGGTGGAGTCGCTGCGCACGGACGCGGCGACCGGCGAGGCCCTGCCGGTGGCGGTCGACGCCGAGGTGGAGCGCGGCGAGCGGCGTGGCGCCGGGGGGCGCGGGGCGAGCCGCGGCGAGAAGGGCTGACGGTGACCGCCGTTCCCGCTCGCGCGAGCGGGAACGGCGGTCCTCCGGTGCTCA
>NZ_JBQGCX010000532.1:0-7277 GCF_052038725.1 Actinosynnema sp. | reverse complement strand
TTCGGGGGGGTCAACCGGCGCGAGGTGCTGGGGGGGACCTGGTTCCCGCTGGTGGGGGGGCGGTTGGTGGTGGGGGCGGGGGACGAGGACTTCCGGGCGCAGGGGGAGCGGATGTTCGCGGCGGCGCGGGACGCGGGGATGGACGTGGAGCTGGTGGTGCTGCCCGGCAGGCACGGGTGGGAGGTGTGGGGGCCGGGGCTCACCCGCTGGCTGCCGTGGCTGGGGGACCGGGTGGGGTTGACGCGGTGAGCTGTGGTCCGGTGGGGGCCGGGGGAGTGCTCAGCGGCTGAGCGACTGGAGCTGCCAGTGCTGGGAGTCCTGGTCGGCGTCGGCGGTCAGCGACAGCGGGCGGGTGGCGCCCGCGGTGTCGGCGACGGTGAGCACCAGGCGCGGGCTGGTGTCCGGCACGACGATCACCGAGTAGCCGCCGTTCGCGGTGGTCACCTCCTCGATGAACCACTGGTAGGGCTGGGTGCCGAGGGTGACGCCGCTGCCGCCGTCGAAGCCGAGGTAGTCCTCGCCGAGCACGTCGTAGATGGTCCAGCTCTGGTCGGTGACGCGGGAGACGAGCCAGAACTGCTCGCCCTCGCTGGTGGAGGTGCTGGCGACGGGGACGGCGCTGCCTGGCAGGCCCGCGGTGAGCAGCAGGGTGCTGTCGCCGATCCTGCTCTCGACCAGGTAGACGCCGTTGGGCTGGGCGATCGCGGCGGGGGCTGCCGGGCCTGCGGCCAGCGCGAGGCTTGCGCAGCAGGTCACGAGGGCGCGAACGAGTTTCCTCATGCGGCAAGGCTGACCGGAGCGGGGGCGCGGGGCGCGCTGGGTCGCCCGATCGTGGCAGGGGTTTATTCCAATTTATTCCTTCAGTGTGGAACAAAACCAAACCGCCCCTCCACAGACAAGAACCAAACCAGCCCAGAAGCACCAGGCTAGATCCACAACGGCTGCCGCGTCCGGCACGCCGCGCCCTCGTCCCCGGTGGTCCCCGCCGGTGCGCGGCGCCCCGTCCCGACGGCCGGCCCGCCACCCGGTGCGGCGCAGGTCACGCCACCCGCGGCGGAGCGCCGCCCAGGCCGCACCTGCCGTGCGACCGCCGTCCGCGCAGGGGCAGACTCACCAGGCGTGACTACCACCCTTCTCACCGGCGGCCGGTTCTACTCGCCGACCGCCCCGGACGCCACCGCCATGGCCGTCACCGACGGCGTCGTGGTGTGGCTCGGCCAGGACGCGGCAGGCCGCGCGCTGCACCCCGACGCCGAGGTGGTCGAGCTGGACGGCGCGTTCGTCGCCCCCGCGTTCGTGGACGCCCACGTGCACGCCACCTCCGCGGGCCTCCAGCTCACCGGCCTCGACCTGACCGGCTGCGGTTCGGCCGCCGAGCTGCTGGACCGGGTCCGCCGCGCCGACGGCGCCCTGCTGTGGGGCCACGGCTGGGACGAGACCCGCTGGAGCGAGCAGCGCCCGCCCACCCGCGCCGAGCTGGACGAGGCCGCGGGCGGGCGACCGGTGTACCTGTCCCGCGTGGACGTGCACTCCGCGCTGGCCACCTCCGCCCTGATCGCGCTCGCGCCGGGCACCGAAGGCGCCGAGGGCTTCTCCCCGGACGGCCCGCTCACCCGCGCCGCCCACCACCACGGGCGCGGCGCGGCCCGCGACGCCATCCCGGCCGGGCAGCGCCGGGACGCGCAGGCGGCGTTCCTGCGGCACGCGGCGTCGCTGGGCATCGCGGCCGTGCACGAGTGCGCGGGTCCGGACATCTCCAGCCGGGACGACCTGGCCGACCTGCTCGCCGCGGAGGACGGGCCGCAGGTGTTCGCGTACTGGGGGGCGCTCAAGCCGGTGGGGCTGCCGGTGAGCGGCCTGGCGGGCGACCTGTTCGCGGACGGCGCGCTCGGCTCGCGCACCGCCGCGCTGCACGCCCCGTACGCGGACGCGCCGGACACCACCGGGGCGCTGTACCTGGACGCCGACGCGGTGGCCGCGCACCTGGTGGCGTGCACCCGCGAGGGGCTGCAGGGCGGGTTCCACGTGATCGGCGACGCGGCGGTGGCGGCGGTCGTGGAGGGCTTCGAGCGGGCGGCGGCCGAGGTCGGGGTCCCGGCGCTGGCGGCGCGCAGGCACCGGCTGGAGCACCTGGAGATGGTGACGGCCGAGCAGGCCGCGAAGCTCGCCTCGTGGGGCGTGGTGGCGTCGGTGCAGCCGGTGTTCGACGCCGAGTGGGGCGGCGCGGAGGGCATGTACGCGACGCGGCTGGGCGTGGAGCGGGCGGCGGGGCTGAACCCGTTCTCGGTGCTGGCGTCGGCCGGGGTGATCCTGGCGTTCGGGTCGGACGCGCCGGTGACGCCGGTGGGGCCGTGGGCGGCGGTGCGCGCGGCGGTGCACCACCGCACGGCCGGGTCGGGGATCTCGCCGAGGGCGGCGTTCAACGCGCACACCAGGGGCGGCTGGCGGGCGGCCGGGGTGGACGACGGCATCACCGGCACCCTGCAGCCGGGCGCGCCCGCGACGTACGCGGTGTGGGAGGCGGGGGAGCTGTCGGTGACGGCGCCGGACAACCGGGTGCAGCGCTGGTCACTGGACCCGCGCTCGCGGGTGCCCGCGCTGCCGGACCTGGACGGGCCCGCGCCGACGTGCCTGCGCACGGTGCTGCGCGGGCGGACGATCCACGAGCGGGGCTGATCCCGCGGGGCCGCCCCGGCGGTGTGGGGCGGCCCCGCGCCCCTCACCGCCGCGCGGAGCGGGCGACCGCCTCCGGGGTGACGGGGGTGAAGAGGTTGACCAGGTTGCCGTCGGGGTCGCGCAGCAGCAGGGAGCGGTTGCCCCACGGCAGGGTGGTCGGCTCGGTCACGAACCCGGCCACCGCGCCGGTCAGGTCGGCGTGGAGCGCGTCCACGTCGTCGACCCGGAACTCGACGATGACGCTGCGGTTGTCGGCCGGGTGGGCCGAGCCGGGGGCGAACAGGCCCACGGTGCGGGTGCTGCCGATCGCGAGCGTGGCGCCGCCGACGGCCAGTTCGGCGAAGTCCTCGTTGGCCCAGGTCGCGGTGACGCCGGTGACGCGCTCGTAGAAGCCGACGAGGCGGGCGACGTCGGCGGTGATGACGCGGATCGAGGCGAAGTCCACGGTGGTTCCGCCCTTGTGCGGCGCCGGGTCCGGCGCCGGTGGCAGGGACGCTAGGAGTGATACCGGGCGGAACCCGCCCGGTATCCGGGGCATGATTGCCCGTTGTGCCCCGTCCCACAGCCCGCGTGCTCGCCCTGCTGGACCTGCTCCAGTCGGGAGGTGTGCGCACGGCCGCGGAGCTCGCGGACCGGTTGGGCGTGGACGAGCGCACGGTGCGCCGGTACGCGGAGCACCTGCTGGACCTGGACGTGCCGGTGGAGTCGGTGCGCGGCCGGTACGGCGGGTACCGGCTGGCGCGCGGCTACCGGTTGCCGCCGCTGATGCTCGGGGACGACGAGGCGCTGGCCGTGCTGCTGGGTCTGGTGGCCGGGCGGCGCACGGGCCTGACCACGGCGGCGGGCGCGGCGGGGGAGACGGCGGCGGCGAAGATCAGGCGGGTGCTGCCGGAGCGGTTGGGGCGCAGGCTGGCGGCCGTGCTGGAGTCGCTCGCGTTCACCGGCCCGGCGGACGGCGGCGCCGGGCCCGACGGGGCGGTGCTGCTCACGATCGCCGACGCGGTGCGGGGGCGCAGGCCGGTGTCGATCCGGTACGGGGCCGCCGACGGGCGGCGCAGCGAGCGCGTGCTGCACCCGCACGGGCTGGTGGCCCACGCGGGCCGCTGGTACGTCACCGGCGAGGACCCGGCGGTGGGGCAGGAGCGCACGTTCCGGCTGGACCGGATCGCGGACGCGCGGACCCTGCCCGGCTCGTTCACCCCGCCGCCGGACCGGGACCCGGTGGAGCGGGTGCTGACCGGGCTGGCGACCGCCCCGCACCGGCACGAGGTGGTCCTGCGGATCGGGGGGAGCGCCGAGCAGGTCCGCGCCCGCCTGCCCGCGTCGGTGGCGGTGATCGGGGAGGCGGGCGCGGGGTGGGTCCGGGCGGAGCTGCGGGTGCAGAGCCTGGACTGGTTGCCGGGTGTGCTGGCGGCGCTGGACCTGCCGTTCGCCGTGGAGCGCCCGGACGAGCTGCGCGACCTGGTGGCGGCGCTGGCGGACCGGTTGGCGCGCTCGGCCCGGCGGACCTAGCCCCCTGGCTCAGTCCGCCGGGGTGGGCACGACGAGCGTGCCGCGCGCCCTGGCCACCACCAGCGGCGGCTCCAGCACGTCGGCGGCGGTGGGGCCGCGCAGCGGGGCGGCCCGGCACACCACGCGCGCCTCGAACTCGACCTCCCGCGCCCGGTTGCCGATCCGCACCAGGGTCGCGTCGGCCTCCACCACGTCGCCGGCCTGGACCGGGGCGGGCAGCTCCACCGAGGTGTAGCCGTCGAACAGGCCCTCGTCGCCGTCGGAGCGGATCAGCAGCTCGGCGGCGACCTCGCCGAACAGCGACAGCGGGAAAGCCGGGTCCACCAGGCCGCCGCCGCGCCGGGCGTGCGAGTGCGGCACGTAGCGGCGGTGGGTGACGGAGAACCCCTCGTACAGGCTCACGCGGCGACTTCCTCCTCCTGGCGCGCCCCCGGCCACCCCGTCGTGGCGAGGGTGGACGCGCTGTCGTCCCCGAACTCCCCCGAGCGGGGCAGGGCGAAACCCCATCCGTGCGGGCCGGGGTGATCCGGTCGGGGCACGCCCCGTCCCGGCGTCCCGGTCGCAGCCGGGACGCGTCCGCGCCGCCGTCCCGGACGCGGGCTTCGGCGTGCGGGGTGACGGGGAACCCGGACGTTCTGCCACTATCGACCGGTGATCAGTCTCGACCCGGTCTCCCCCGTGCCGCCCTACGAGCAGGTGCGCTCCCAGTTCGCCCGCCGGATCGCCGAGCGCGAGCTGGCGGTGGGAACCCGGCTGCCGACGGTGCGCGCGCTGGCCGCCGAGCTGGGCATAGCGGTCAACACCGTGGCCCGCGCCTACCGGGAGCTGGAGGAGGCCGGGCTGATCGAGACCAGGGGCCGGGCGGGCACGGTGGTCAGCGCGGCGGGGGAGCGCAGCCGGGAGCTGGTGCTGGGGGCGGCGCGCGCGTTCGCGGCCACCGCGCGCGAGCAGGGGCTGACCGCGCAGGAGGCGCTGGAGATCGTCCGGGCGGCGCTGGCCGACTGATCCGGCGGGCCGGTTTGGCAGACTGGCCCGGTGAGCAACGAGCACGACCCGGCGCGGGTGCTGGCGCTGCTGTGGCGCACCGACACGCGGCCCACCCGGCGCGGCGGGCCCGGTGTGGACCGGATCGTGGCGGCGGCGGTGGCGCTGGCCGACGCCGACGGGCTGGCGGCGCTGTCGATGCGGCGGGTGGCGCAGGCGCTGGGCGTGGGCACGATGTCGCTGTACACGCACGTGCCGGGCAAGGCGGAGCTGGTGGAGGCGATGGTGGACGCGGTGAGCGCGTCCACGCCGCGCGAGCCGGTGGGCGGCGGGTGGCGCGTGCGGTTGGAGGCGGTGGCGCGGGACAACCGGGCGCTGCTGCTGCGGCACCCGTGGCTGCTGGACGCGCCGCTGCACCGGGCGGTGCTGGGGCCGGGGACGATCGGCAAGTACGAGCACGAGCTGGGCGCCGTGGACGGCATCGGCCTGGACGAGGTCGAGCTGGACGCCGTGCGGACCCGGGGGCGGGGGCCCGTGCGGCCCCCGGCGCGCGCCGGGGGGGCCGCGGAGCGCGCGCGGGCCGGCTCCGGCGTGGGGGACGAGCGGTGGTGGGCCGAGGTGGGCCCTGCGCTGGCCGCGGTGCTGGACGAGGAGCGCTACCCGCTGGCGGTGCGGGTGGGCGCCGCGGCGGGCGCCGCCCACCGGGCCCCGCACGACGCCGAGCACGCGTTCGCCTTCGGACTGCGGCGGGTGCTCGACGGCGTGGCCGCGCTGGTCAGTAGCCGCGCGAGGGCATGATGATCCAGAGCGCGAGGTAGATGATGAACTGGGGGCCGGGCAGCAGGCAGGAGAGCACGAACAGCAACCTGACGGTGTTCGGCTTCCAGCCGTAGCGCTGGGCCAGGCCCGCGCACACCCCGGCGATCACTTTCTGCTCACGCGGCCTGCTCAACGTCGTCGTCATGCCTCCACCTTCTCCTCGGGCGGGGGTCACCGCATCGGTGACAACCCCGATTTCCTGGCTCAGGGTTCCCGATCTTTCCCCGGCTTACGCCTACCACTGCGCCGAACGGGTGGTGACGTGCGCGTACAGTGCTGCCGGGCGGCGTCGCGGGCGGGGTGCGGCGCGCCGATCCCGCTGGTGGCGGGGGCCGTCACCGGGGGAGGGACTAGGCTTGCCCCTCGGCCTGGACGGTGGCCCGAGCGGGGGATGCCCGCACCGGGCCCGGTGGGCACGGGCGCGAGCCCGGCACTGAACGTGATCGGACGACGGAAAGCGTCCGGCGCCCTGGACCGGGCGGCGGCGAGGAGGAGACGGATGTCGGACCAGCAGGCGCAGCCTGACCGCGAGCTCGGGCCGGTGCTGGTGGTGATCCCGACCTACAACGAGCGGGACAACATCGGGAAGATCGTGAAGCGGCTGCACGCCGCCCTGCCGGACGTGCACGCCCTCGTGGTCGACGACGGCAGCCCGGACGGCACGGGCGAGATCGCCGACGCGATGGCCGCCGCCGACGAGCGGGTGCACGTGCTGCACCGCACCGAGAAGGCCGGTCTGGGCGCCGCCTACGTCGCCGGGTTCGGGTGGGGCCTTGACCGGGGCTACGCCGTGCTGGTGGAGATGGACGCCGACGGGTCGCACGCGCCGGAGGACCTGCCCCGGATGCTGGCCGCGCTGCCGGACGCCGACCTGGTGATCGGGTCGCGGTACACGCCCGGCGGGGCGGTGGTGAACTGGCCGAAGAAGCGCGAGTTCTTCTCGCGGGGCGCCAACCTGTACGCGCAGCTGGCGCTGGGGGCGCGGATCAAGGACATCACGGCCGGGTTCCGGGCGTACCGGGCCGAGGTGCTGCGGAACCTGAAGCTGCACAACGTGGCGTCGGCGGGGTACTGCTTCCAGATCGACCTGGCGTGGCGGACCGTGGAGCGCGGGTACCGGGTGGTGGAGGTGCCGATCACTTTCACGGACCGGGAGATCGGGCAGTCGAAGATGAGCGGCGACGTGGTGCGCGAGGCGCTGGTGCGGGTCACCAAGTGGGGGCTGCGGCGGCGGTTCACGCAGCTGCGGGACCTGTTCGCGCCGAAGCCGAAGGCCGGGGCGAACC
>NZ_JBQGCX010000531.1:0-1695 GCF_052038725.1 Actinosynnema sp. | reverse complement strand
GGTCGCGATTCCGCCTTTGCGGGGACAAGCCGAGGCGTCGCCGCGATGGCCAGCGGCAGACCCGCCTGCGCGAACACGGTGATCCGCTCGAAAAGCCCCCGAGCGACCCCCGGCGGGGAAGCGGTCAGGTGGCTCACGCCGAACAGCAGCGCGGTCACCAGCACCAGCCGCCGCCCCGCCCTGCCACGCCCGGAACGCCCACGAGCGCGGCAGCCCGGTGAGCGCGGCCGTGCCGCCGGTCGCGAGCAGGAGCACGCACAGCGCGAACCGCGGCGCGCTCGACGGGTGCAGGGCGCAGTCGCCGATCACGTCCGCGACCGGGGCGCCGGGCCCCAGCGCGGACAGCAGCAGGATCGAGGCCGCGCCGGTCAGCGGCAGGACGACACCGGGTCTGAGCCGAGCGGGAGCCGCGCGCCCCGTGCTCCCGGTCGCCGGTGATCGCCAGGTGAACAGCCGCAGGTCTTCCGGCGGCTTTCCCGGAGCGTCCACCGCGGACCGGGTGGCGGCGTTCGCCCCGCGGTCTCGCGGCGGTCACCCGTGCGGCCGAAAGGGGGCGCGGCTGGGTGGTCCCCGGTGCTGCCCGGCGGGTGGTTCGCGGCGGGCACGCGGGTGAGCGCGCTGGTCCCGCGCCCCTCGGCGCTCGACGCTGGGGCGGTCGACGCGGGGGCGGTCGACCCGATCCGCCGAGGAGGCGCCGTGCTGAGTTCTCCGACCGGGAACGTCCTGCGCAACGACTACGAGCGCAAGGTCAACGCCCACTGGGAGGACAAGCGGGACGACCCGGTCAACCTGCTGCTCGGCGCGGACGACGGCCTCTACCACCACCACTACGGCATCGACGCCCCCGATCCCGATGCGCTCACCGGTCCGCCGCACGGGCTCCAGCGGCGGATCGCGCGGGAGCTGCACCGGATGGAGAGCGCCCAGGCCGACCTGGTGCTGTCCGCGCTGGGCGAGGTCCCCGCGAGCGCCAGGATCCTGGACGCGGGGTCGGGCAGGGGCGGGACCTCGTTCATGGCGCACGACCGGTTCGGGTGCGCGGTCGACGGCGTCAACTTCTGCTCCCACCACGTCGAGCTCGCCTCGGACCTGGCGCGGCGGCGCGGGTGCGCCGACCGGGTGCGGTTCCACCGCGCCAACTTGGTCGCGACGCCGTTCGCGGACGGCGCGTTCGACCGGGTCATCGCCAACGAGAGCACCATGTACGTGGACCTGGACGAGGCGTTCGCCGAGTTCGCCCGGCTGCTGCGTCCCGGCGGGCGGCACGTCCTGGTCACCGGCTGTCACAACGACGCGGTCACCGGGCGCGCGCCGGAGGGCGAGGCGATCGACCGGCACTACGACTGCCGCATCCACCGGCGCAGCACGTACTTCCGGGCACTGGCCGACCACGGCCTCGCGCCGCTGGAGGTCACCGACCTGACCGCGCGCGCCATCCCCTACTGGGAGCTGCGCGCCCGCTCCGACCTGCGCACCGGCGTGGAGACCGCGTTCCTCGACGGCTACCGGAGCGGGCGGGTGAACTACCTGCTGGTCGTGGCCGAGCGGGTGGTCGACCGGTGACCGGTCACAGGCCGAACGCGCCGCCCTCCACCAGGATGACCAGGCCGATGGCGATCAGCACCACCGGCAGCACCACGTGCCCCCACCGCGCCAGGAAGCGCGCGACCACCGGACGGCTCGCCAGGAACCAGC
>NZ_JBQGCX010000530.1:0-4834 GCF_052038725.1 Actinosynnema sp. | reverse complement strand
GAGCTGCGGCTGCGGCGTTCGCCCCCGCCTCGCCACCGGCCTCGGGGAGGTCGGTCCTCGGTGTCGGCCCGCCGGGCGGCCTCAACCGGTCGATCTTGATCAGCTCGGTCTTCTCGGCGCCGCCCGACTTCTTCGGCAGCGCGATGCGCATCGTCGGCGGATCAGCCGGGCGCGGGCTCCTGACCTGCTCGCGGTCCGTGTCGTCGCCGTCGACGGTCGGCCACGATGGCTCCTCGGGCACGCGGTCCTCCGGGTTCGATTACGGGCAATCTCACACGCCCCTCAGCACTGCTGGCGGGGGTTGACGAGACGTCGTGGTCCACACTAGTGGGAACTACCGGACAGCCAGACGAGCGAGGACCTGCCAGTGGAGTTCGACGTCACCATCGAGATCCCCAAGGGGGTCCGCAACAAGTACGAGATGGACCACAAGACGGGGCGCATCAGGCTCGACCGCACCCTGTTCACGGCCACTCAGTACCCGGCGGACTACGGGTTCGTCGATGACACCCTGGGCGAGGACGGTGACCCGCTCGACGCGCTCGTTCTCGTGCAGGAGCCGACCTTCCCCGGCTGCCTGATCCGCTGCCGCGCGATCGGCATGTTCCGGATGACCGACGAGAAGGGCGGCGACGACAAGCTGCTCTGCGTCCCGTCGGACGACCCGCGCTCGGAGCACCTGCGGGACATCCACCACCTGAGCGAGTTCTACCGGCTGGAGATCCAGCACTTCTTCGAGGTCTACAAGGACCTGGAGCCGGGCAAGAGCGTCGAGGGCGCGACCTGGGTCGGCCGCACCGACGCGGAGGCCGAGATCGTGCGCTCCTACCAGCGCCTCAAGGACGCCGTGGCGCGCGGCGAGGAGCACTGAAACCGTTCCACGGGACGGTGAAGGCGAAGAGGGCCACCCCTGAGCGGGGTGGCCCTCTTCGCTTGCCCCGTCCGGGGCGCTTCTCGCCGGAAGCGCCCCGGTCGGGGGTCAGTGCAGGGCGATGGTCGACGCGGCGTCGGCCTCGTCCTTCGAGCGCTCCAGGCCCGAGCGGTCCGACAGCGGGACCTCGCGCAGGAACCACACGATCGCGAACCCGACCAGGGTCACGAGGGAGCCCACGAAGAACACCGTGTCGATCGCCGAGGAGAAGCCCTCCAGGAACGGCCTGGCCAGCACCGGGTCCAGCTTGGACAGGAACTCGGTGTTGTTCAGGTCCGCCGACGCGCCGCCGCTCTGGAGCTGCTGCGCGAACGCCTGGTTCTCGGGGCGGGCGAGCGCGGCGCGGAACGCGTCGGAGCCCATGGCCGAGCGCAGCGCCTCGCCGATCTTGTCGCCGACCGTGCTGAACAGGACGGACAGGAACACCGCGGCGCCGACCGTGCCGCCGATCTGCCGGAAGAACGTGGCCGACGAGGTCGCCACGCCCATGTCGCGGGGCTCGGCGTCGTTCTGGATCGCGATGAGCAGGGTCTGCATGCACAGGCCCAGGCCGATGCCCATGGTGAACATCAGCGCCATCGGCTGCCAGGTCGGGGTGTCCACGCCGACCTTGCTGAACAGGAACAGCGACACGGTCATGACCGCGAAGCCGGCGACCGGGAACACCTTGTAGCGGCCGGTCTTCGAGGTGATCTTGCCGCTGGTGCCCGCCGCGGTCATGATGCCGAGGGTCATCGGCAGCATCATCAGGCCCGCCTTGGTGGCCGAGTGGCCCTGCACGATCTGCAGGTACAGCGGGATGGAGACCATGCCGCCGAACATGCCCGCGCCGAGCACGAAGTTGATCGTGTTGCCGAGCGCGAAGGTCTGCTTGCGGAACAGCCGCAGCGGCAGCAGCGCCTCGTCACCCGCGCGCTTCTCCGCCCACACGAACGCGACCAGGCCGAGCACGCCGACGACGTACATGGCGATCGCGGTGGCCGAGCCCCAGCCCCACTCGCGGCCCTGCTCGGCCACGATCAGCAGCGGCACCAGGCCGACGGTCAGCGTGATCGCGCCGAGGAAGTCGACGCGGTGGTCGACCCGCTGGTGCGGGATGTTGAGGACCTTGGCGACGACGACCAGCGCGGCGAGCGCGATCGGGACGTTCACCAGGAACACCCAGCGCCAGCCCGCGAAGCCGAGGAAGTGGTCCATGCCCGCGAACAGGCCGCCGACGACCGGGCCCGCGACGCTGGAGACGCCGAAGACGGCCATGAAGTAGCCCGCGTAACGGCTGCGCTCGCGCGGCGAGGTGATGTCGGCCAGGATCGCGAACGCCAGCGACATGAGGCCGCCCGCGCCGAGGCCCTGGACCGCGCGGAAGGCGGCCAGCTCGTACATCGAGTTGGCGATGCCGCACAGCAGCGAGCCGACCAGGAACATCGAGATCGCGGTGAGGTACATCGGCTTGCGGCCGTAGATGTCCGACAGCTTGCCGTACAGCGGCGTCGTGATCGTGGACGTGATCAGGTAGGCGGTGGTCGCCCAGGCCTGGATGGTCTGCCCGTTCAGGTGGTCCGCGATGGTCTTCATGGCCGTCGCGACGATCATCTGGTCGAGCGCGGCCAGGAACATGCCCATGAGCAGCCCGGACAGGATCGTCAGGATCTGCCGGTGGGTGAGCAGCGCGGCGCCGGGTGGCGTCGCTCCCGCTCGGGTTGTCGTCTCCGACATCACTTCTCCCCTTCGGAGCGCGGCCCCTGTCCGCCCTCTGCGATGAAATCCGGGAGCGCTTTCTCGTATCCCTCGACGAAGCGCTCGAAATGCTCGACGAACGTGGTCCAGTCGTGGGTGGACCAGTCCGAGAAGAGGCGGGCCAGCGCCGCGTTGCGCACCCGTCGCCGCTCGTGCAGGAGGGACAGCCCATTGTCGGTCACGGCGAGCACGCTCGCCCGGCCGTCGTCGGGGTCCGCCCTGCGCTCCACCAGCCCGTCCTTGACCAGCCCTGCGACCTGGCGGCTGACCGTGGACGGGTCCGAGAAGACCGCCTCCGCCAGCGCGCTCGCGCGGGACGGGCCCATCTGCGCCAGGTTGGCGAGGAGGATGAAGGAGGCCTTGTCGATGCCCGCCTTGCTGAGGTTGGCGGAGAGAGCGGCGTGCATCTTGTTCAGCCGAACGAGTGCCGTGCCGAAGCGGTCGGCGAGCCCCTCGTCGGACCGCCCGCCCCCGTGGGCGTCCTCGGGCGTCGTCATCCGGACCACTCCATTGCTTGCATCATCCAACTAGTTTCAGTAGGCAAGTTTGCGCCCGATCAAGAGTCTTGGCAAATGAAATACCGGTGACGAGCGTCGCTTGGCTACTGGCCGGTAACATCTCGGGACATGGATCCCTCGCTCGTCGCGGACGCGATGCGGAAGTCAGTGCCGTGGGTGCAGACCAACGGCGTGGAGTTCACCGAGGTCGGCGCGGACCGCGTGGTCGCGGCCCTCCCCGACCGGCCGGAGTCCCGGAACCACGTGGGCGGGCCGCACGCGGCCATGCTGTTCGGGGTCGGCGAGACCGCCTCCGGCGCCGTGGTGATGGCGGCGTTCGGCGGCTACCTGGACCGGGCGACGCCGCTCGTGGCGCGCGCGGAGATCGCCTACCGCAAGCTCGCGCTCGGCCCGCTCACGGCGGAGGCGGTGCTGGAGCGGCCCGCCGCCGACGTGGTCGCCGAGCTGGAGGGCGGGCAGCGGCCGGAGTTCCCGGTGCGGGTGTCGGTGCGCGACGCCGAGGGCGTGGTGACCACCGAACTGGTGGTGACGTGGACCCTCAAGCCGCAGCGATGAGGGTGACGGCTGCGGTGAGTTGACGGCTTGGTGAGGTGGTCGACCGTTACGGGGTCGACCACTTTCACTCTAAGGAACTAATGCAGTAACGCAGTGCGACACTCGCCACGATGAGGCGAGCATGGAGAGCACCGCGCTGGTCCGCAGGACGCCGTTCCGGCTACTGCTGCTGGTCCCCGCCCTGCTGCTGACGGCCTGCGCCGCGCAGCCGCTCGCCGCTCCCGCCGCGCCCGCGCCGGACGCCGCGGACCACGCGCAGGTCCCCGCCCCGGACGCCGCCGAGCGGTGGGACCGATCCGGTTCGTGGTCGAACTCCTCCCCCGCGCAGCCCGACCCCGCCGACCTCGCGCCCGCGCGCGCCTCGGGGGTCGTCGACGCCCGCACCATCGCCGTGGCGGGCGGCGGCTCGGTCCGGCTGCTGGGGCTGGCCGAGCCCGGCGCCTGCTGGTCGCGCGCGGCGGCCGACTTCCTCGGCTCGCTGGTGGCGCAGAAGGACCTGGCGCTCGACGGCGCGTCCGTGCGCCTTCCCGGCGGGGCCGACCTCTCCGCCCAGCTCGTCAGCCAGGGCATGGCCCGCGCCGAACCGGACGCGGCCACCACCCTGACCCGCGCCGAGGCCACCGCCCGGAAGGCGGGCCTCGGCCTGTGGGGCGCGCCGTGCGGCGGCTCCGACTCGGTGGTGACGACGCCCGCGCCGACCGCGCGCGCCCTGGCGCAGTGCACCGCGAACACCTCCACGACCCCCGCCGGCCTGCCCGGCTCACCAGTTCTCGACCACGACACGGATGGGGTGGCCTGCGCATGAGCGCCAACCACGGCAACGACCAGTACGGCAGCGTGCCCGGCTTCGGCGGGCCCGACGACAATGCGGGCTACGGGGCGTCCGGCCACAGCACTCCCGGATACGGGGCGCCCGACTACGGCTACGGTCCCCAGGCCACCGCTTACACCCCTCCGCCGCAGGCCAGGAGCGGTCTGAAGGGCAAGTGGTCGGCGATGTCAAGGATGAAGAAGACCGGCACGGTCGCGGGCGGGATCTTCGGCGCCCTGGTCCTGATCGCCTCGCTCTCCGACCCACCGCCCGCCGACAGCA
>NZ_JBQGCX010000529.1:0-3050 GCF_052038725.1 Actinosynnema sp. | reverse complement strand
TGAAGCTGTCGCCGTTGCCGGTGACGACGACGGCTTTGACGGTGCCCGCTTCCTCGATGGCGTCCAGCGCCCGGTTCACGTCCCCGTGCATCTGGGGGTTCATGGCGTTCTTCTTGTCCGGGCGGTTCAGGTAAATGGTGGCCCTGGGGCCGTCGATCTCGACGTTCACGGTTTCCAGCGTGATCATGCCTGACCTCTTCCTGGTGGGGACGACCCGCGGCACGAGGATCACACGACCCGCGGGGCCGGCACTTCTCGCCGATTGCCTTTCCGGGTCAGCGGTTCCCGGCTTCACGCGCGCGTGTTGTCCGGGGGACCCCGACAACGGCGCGACAACGGCGGCGACCGATTTCAGAACGCAAGCAGTGCGGTTGTCGAACCCGTGATCGGAGTCGTGTTCGGGGTGGCGGTCGAATGGGTGAGCAAGTCCGGAGTAGCCCCGCCGCTATCGGCTCTGCGACGCTTTTTCCGTTCGCCCGCCCGGAAACCCGCCGACGCCCCCGTGGCGATCCCGCGCGGGTCCCGCGCGCACCCCGGCCGCGCGGGCGTCGCGGCAACCCCGTCCCCGGAAGGAGCCACCCCCGTGTCCTCCACAGCCCGATGGCTGCGCGGGCAACTGCCCGGCGCGCTGGCGCTGGTGCTCGTCGCGGCCTCGTTCACCGCGGCCCGGTCTCCGGAGGTGTCCGCGCAGGAGCGGCGGGACCTCGCCTCCCGCTTCGGGTTCGCCCCGGCCTCGATCGCCCTGCCCGGCGGGTTCACCCAGCGCTCGATCCGCCCGGTGAACCAGCGCTACGCGCACATCAGCGCGTGGATCTCCTCGGTCGGCTCGGCGGTGGCGCTGAACGACCTGGACGGCGACGGGCTGTCCAACGACCTGTGCTACGTGGACGTGCGCACCGACCAGGTCGTCGTCTCCCCCGCCCCCGTGGCGGGCGAGGCGGCCCGCTACGAGCCGTTCGCCCTGTCCACGGGGTCGCTGCCGGTCGACGACGTGATGGCGCCGATGGGCTGCGTGCCCGGCGACTTCAACGAGGACGGCCGGATCGACCTTCTGGTGTACCTGTGGGGCCGCACGCCGGTCCTGCACCTGGCCAGGGCGGACGCCACCGCGCTGGCGCAGGACGCGTACGAGCCGGTGGAACTGGTGCCCGGCAACGGCTCCACCACCTACGACGGCCCGCGCTGGAACTCGAACTCGGCGACGGTCGCGGACTTCGACGGCGACGGCCACGACGACGTCTACATCGGCAACTACTTCCCCGACGGACCGGTGCTCGACCCGGCGCAGAGCACCGGCGTGGAGATGAACGCCTCCATGTCCAACGCCCTCAACGGCGGCGAGGACCACGTGCTGCGCTGGACCGGCGGCAGCGCGGGCGACCGGCCGACCGCGAGCTTCGAGCTCGCCGAGGGCGTGGTCCCGGACGAGGCCTCGCGCGGCTGGGCGCTGGCGTCCGGCTCCAACGACCTGGACGGCGACCTGCTGCCCGAGCTGTACCTG
Source organism: Actinosynnema sp. (assembly GCF_052038725.1). Lineage (NCBI taxonomy): Bacteria > Bacillati > Actinomycetota > Actinomycetes > Pseudonocardiales > Pseudonocardiaceae > Actinosynnema > Actinosynnema sp. The sequence goes on along the minus strand of NZ_JBQGCX010000529.1, from coordinate 1,549 downwards.
GCGCACGACTTCGGCCCGGACCGCCTGCTGCACAACGAGTCCACGCCGGGCGCGATCCGGTTCCGGATCGCCGAGGGCTCGCGCGGGCCGCTGGAGCCGAAGTCCAAGAACGTCGGCCAGGACTCGTTCAAGGGCATGGGCGTGGACTTCGGCGACCTCAACGGCGACGGCGTGTACGACATGTACGTCAGCAACATCACCACCTCGTTCGGCATCGAGGAGTCGCACTTCGCGTTCCTGAGCACCACCGGCGACCGGTCGGAGGTGGCCCGCGAGCTGGGCGCGGGGCGGGCGGTGTGGGAGGACGAGAGCGCGCCGCTGCACGTGGCCTGGTCCGGCTGGGGCTGGGACGTCAAGCTCGCGGACTTCGACAACAGCGGCGGCCTGGAGATCGCGCAGGCCACCGGGTTCGTGAAGGGCCAGGTGAACCGCTGGCCGCAGCTGCAGGAGCTGGCGACCGCGAACGACGCGCTGCTGGCGAACCCGCTGTGGTGGCCGGTGGTCGGTCCCGGTGACGACGTCGGCGGGCACCAGCGGTTCGCGTTCTTCGCCCGCACCGGCGACGAGGGGTTCTTCAGCGACCTGTCGCACGAGCTGGGCCTGGACGTGCCGGTGCCCACGCGGGGCATCGCGACCGGGGACGTGGACGGGGACGGCAGGCTCGACATGGCGGTGTCCCGGCAGTGGGAGGACCCGGTGTTCTACCGGAACACCTCGCAGCGGGCGGGGAACTTCCTGGGGCTGCGGCTGACCCACGAGGGGCAGCGGCCGGAAAGCGGTTTCCCCGGCGCGGGCTCGCCGGTGATCGGCGCGCAGGTGGAGGTGACGACCGCGTCGGGCCGGGTGCTGGTGAACCGGGTGGACGGCGGCAGCGGGCACTCCGGCAAGCGCGGGCACGAGGTCCACTTCGGACTGGGCGAGGACGACGGGGCGGTGCGCGCGCGGATCTCCTGGCGCGACCGGACCGGGCAGGCGCACGAGCAGGAGCTGTCGCTGGAGCCGGGCTGGCACGACGTGCGGCTGGGCGAGCGGGCCGAGGAGGGCGAGTGACGTGGCGGGCACGACAGCGGCGGGGAACGGGCCTGCGGTGAACGGGGCCGCGGTGAACGGGCCTGCGGGCGAGGGTTCTGCGGTGAGCGGGCCCGCGGGCGGCGAGTCCGCGGGCGCGCCGAGGCACGACCCGAAGGTGATCACCGCGCTCAAGCGGTTCGCGATCTCGATCAGCGTGTTCAACGCGCTCGGCTACACCGTGCTCGGGTTCGAGCAGCAGTGGCTGTGTCCGTTCGTCGCGGTGCTCACCGGTTACGCGGTGGAGCTGCTGCTGGAGGCGGTGTCGGCGTGGCAGGAGGGCAGGGCGCCGAGGTTCGCGGGCGGCGGCGCGCGCGGGCTGGTGGAGTTCCTGCTGCCCGCGCACATCACCAGCCTCGCGGTGAACATGCTGACCTACGTCAACGACCGGGTCTGGGTGATGGTGTTCGGCGTGGTGGTGGCGGTCGGCGCGAAGTGGGTGCTGCGCGCCCCGGTGCGCGGGCGGCTGCGGCACTTCATG
>NZ_JBQGCX010000528.1:0-4275 GCF_052038725.1 Actinosynnema sp. | reverse complement strand
CGAGGAGGAGGGCATCGACCCCAAGTCGACGACCGACACCTACGCGGCGATCAAGCTGACGATCAACAACCGCCGCTGGGCGGGCGTGCCGTTCTACCTGCGCACCGGCAAGCGGCTGGGCCGCAGGGTCACCGAGGTGGCCGTGGTGTTCAAGCGGGCGCCGCACCTGCCGTTCGACGACACCGCGACCGAGGAGCTGGGGCAGAACGCCCTGGTGGTGCGGGTGCAGCCGGACGAGGGCGTGACCATCCGGTTCGGCTCCAAGGTGCCGGGCAACACGATGGAGGTCCGCGACGTCACGATGGACTTCGGCTACGGGCACGCGTTCACCGAGTCCTCGCCGGAGGCCTACGAGCGGCTGCTGCTGGACGTGCTGCTCGGCGAGCCGTCGCTGTTCCCGAAGAACGACGAGGTCGAGCTCTCCTGGGAGATCCTCGACCCGGTGATCGAGCACTGGGCGAGCACCGGCGAGCCGGAGAAGTACAAGGCAGGCACGTGGGGACCGCCGTCCGCTGACGAGATGCTGGCCCGCACCGGCAGGCACTGGAGGCGACCGTGATCATCGACCTGCCCTCGACGACCACGTCGCAGGTCAACTCGAAGCTCGTGCAGCTGCGCGAGGAGGGTGGCGCGGTCACCCTCGGCCGGGTGCTGACGCTGGTCATCGTGACCGACGACGGCAGCAAGACCGAGGAGGCCGGGGAGGCCGCGAACGACGCCAGCCGCGAGCACCCCTGCCGGGTGATCGTGGTGGCGCGCGGCGCCCGCCAGGCCGCCGCGCGGCTGGACGCGCAGATCCGGGTCGGCGGTGACGCGGGCGCCTCCGAGGTGATCGTGCTGCGGCTGTACGGGCCGCTCGCGTCCGAGGGCGCCTCGTGCGTGGTGCCGCTGCTGCTGCCGGACACCCCGGTGGTGGCGTGGTGGCCGAACGAGGCCCCGTCGTCGCCGTCGAAGGACCCGATCGGGCAGCTCGCGCAGCGCCGGATCACCGACTCGGCGGCCGAGAAGAACCCGATCAAGGCGCTGGAGCAGCGCCGGTCGTCCTACGCCCCCGGTGACACCGACCTGGCGTGGACGCGGCTGACGCTGTGGCGGGCGATGCTCGCCTCGGCGCTGGACCTGCCGCCGTTCGAGGCGATCACCGAGGCCGAGGTCAGCGGCGAGGCCGACTCGCCGTCGACCGACCTGCTCTCGGCGTGGCTCGCGGCGTACCTGAAGGTGCCGGTGAAGCGGGTCAAGGCCACCAAGGGCCAGGGCATCGTGGACGTGCGGCTGGACCGGCCCTCCGGGTCGGTGGAGCTGGTGCGGCCGGACGGCGCGGTCGGCACGCTGACCCAGCCGGGGCAGCCGCAGCGCCGGGTGGCGCTGCAGCGCCGGTCGGTGCGGGACTGCCTGGCCGAGGAGCTGCGCAGGCTCGACCCGGACGAGGTGTACGAGGCGGCGCTGCGGTCGCTGGCGAAGGTGGCGCGGAACAAGCCCGCCGCGAAGCCGGTGGCGCGCAAGGCCGACGCGGCTGCCCCCGTGGAGCCCGCCCCGGCCCCGGAGTCGGACGCGGTGGAGACCCTGGCCGAGCCGCTGGGCTCCGAGGGGGCCGACACGCCCGAGGCGGTCAAGCCGAAGGCCAAGGCCGCCAAGGCGCCGAAGTCGGCCGTGCGCGCGGCGAAGGCGGGCTCGTGAGCAAGCCCGAGGTGGTGGTGCACCGCGACGGCGACCTGCTGGCCGCCGCCGCGGCTGCCCGCCTGGTGACGAAGCTGGTGGACGCGCAGGCGGCGCGCGGGTCGGCGTCGGTCGTGCTGACCGGCGGGCGGACCGGCGTGGCGGTGCTGGAGCAGCTGCGCCGGGCGCCCGCGCGGGACGCGGTCGACTGGGGCGAGGTCGACCTGTACTGGGGCGACGAGCGGTTCCTGCCCGCCGGGCACGCCGAGCGCAACGAGACCCAGGCCAGGGCGGCGCTGCTGGACCACGTGCCGGTCGACCCGGCGCGGGTGCACGTGATGGAGCCGTCCGACGGCCGGTTCGGCGACGACCCGGAGGCTGCCGCCGCCGCTTACGCGGACGAGCTGGCGGCTGCGGCGCGGCCGGAGGACCACGGGTCGGTGCCGCAGTTCGACGTGTGCATGTTGGGCGTCGGCGAGGAGGGCCACGTGGCCTCGATCTTCCCCGACTCCCCGGCGGTGCACGAGCTGGAGCGGACGGTCGTGGCGGTGCGCAACTGCCCGAAGCCCCCGCCCACCAGGGTCAGCCTGACCCTGCCCGCGATCCGCCGCGCCCGCGAGGTGTGGCTGATGACGACGGGCGAGGGCAAGGCCGCCGCGGTGGCAATGGGCCTTGCCGGGGCGGGCGAGGTGCAGCTGCCCGCGGCGGGCGCCGTGGGGCAGCGGCGGACGCTGTGGCTGCTGGACTCGGCGGCGGCGGCGAAGGTGCCGGAGCTGTTCACCCCGCCGCTGGCGTGACGCGCGCGGTGCTGGTGGCCCACCGGAGCGCCACCAGCACCGGATCACCCCCTCCGCCCGACCGGGTCGGGTTCGGCGGGGTTCCCCGGAGGTCCGGGGTGTCGAGGGCGGCGGATCTCGCCGCCCTTGTTCTTGTGCCGGGTCCGGCGGGCGCCGCCGGGGTCCGTCGCGGCCTGTCGCCCCGCGTCCACACTGTGTGACCGCTGTGTGAACGCTGTGCGCCGCGAAATCGGCCCCGGACCGTCGACAAGCCGCTGACCAGCGTTTACCTTTTTGCTGTGGCGCCGTTCACCGGCGTCCGACGTTCGCGGTCGCAACTTCGTCGGGTTTGCCGCGTCCCGTCCGCGTGATCGCGCTGTCCCGATGGGTGATGAGCACATCGGGGGTGGAGGAGCGGGTCATGCCCAGTGCGACTGCGGTGCGGTTCGGCGATGGCGGGTTCGGCGCGGAGAGGTTCGGCGGCGAGGGGTTCGGCTCGGAGGGGTTCGGCGCCTGGGGCGCGCGGGCCGCTGCGGGGAGAGCGGGGGCCCTGCGGGGTTGGGGCGCGCGCGCCAGGGTCGGGCTGCTCGCCCGGTGGGCCGCGCTGCGGGCGCTGGTGGGGCCGCGCGGGCACCTGGTGCTGGACGTCGCGGCGGTGGCCGTGGCGGCGCTGGACGTGTGGTTGCGGGTGCTGCCCGAGGCCGAGGGGTACAGCAGGGTGCTGTCCGGGGTGGCGGTGCTGGCCGTGGTGTTCCGGCGGCGGTGCCCGTTCCTGGTGGTGCTGCTGACCATCCCCGGTTTCCTGTTCGGCTGGTCGCAGCTCGCCGCGATGATCGCGCTGGGCACGCTGGCCTGGCTGCGGCCCCGCTCGGCGCAGACGGCGGTCGGGGCGGGGCTGGTGTGGTTCTCCCGGTTCTTCCTGTGGCCGGTCGAGGAGTTCCTGGCGCTGCCGTGGACCGCGCACGTCCACGACGCGATCTACGGCGGGATCGTGGCCGGGATGCCGGTGGCGATCGGGCTGCTCGCGCACGTGCGGGCGGAGCTGTCGGCGCGGGTGCGGGAGCTGGCCGCCGGGCGCGAGCGGGAGCGGGCGCTGCACGCGCGCGCCGTGCGGGCCGACGAGCGGGCCAGGTTGGCGCGGGAGATGCACGACGTGGTGTCGCACCAGGTGAGCCTGATCGCGGTGCAGGCGGGGGCGCTGCGGGTGACCGTGCGCGACCCGGACGCCAAGCAGGTGGCGGGGAACATCCGGATGCTCAGCACCCGGACGTTGAACGAGCTGCGCGAGCTGGTGAGCGTGCTGCGCGCCGCCGACGAGCCCCCGCAGCCGGGCGTGGCCGACCTGCCGCAGCTGCTGCTGGGCACGGACGTGTCGCTGCGCGTGGACGGCCCGGTCCGCGACCTGCCTGCACCGGTGTCGGGGGCGGTGTACCGGACGGTGCAGGAGGCGCTGACGAACGTGCGCAAGCACGCGGAGGGCGCGTCGGCGGCGGTGGTCGTGGTGTCGGACGGGGAGCGCGTCAGCGCGGAGGTCCGCAACGGCGCGCCCCCGGACCGGGGCGGCGCGGGCCTGCCGAGCGGCTGCCACGGCCTGGTGGGGCTGCGGGAGCGGGCGGCGCTGCTGCGCGGCCGGTTCCACGCGGGGCCGACGGACGACGGCGGTTTCGTGGTGCGCGTGGACTTCCCGCTCGACGCGGGGTGCGGTGGGACCGGGGAGGCGGGGAGCGGGGAGGCGGCGGCCGGGAGCGACCCGGTGGGCGCGGCGGGGCGGGGGTGACGGGCCGGGGGTGACGGGCCGGGGGTGACGGCGGGGCGGAGGGGGACAGCAGGGCACGGCGGGCCC
>NZ_JBQGCX010000527.1:0-2388 GCF_052038725.1 Actinosynnema sp. | reverse complement strand
GCGCGGGCGGTCCGCGGTCGCGCGGGCGGTCCGCGGTCGCGCGGGTGGTCCGCGGTCGCGCGGGCGGTCGGGTGGTCGCGCGGGCGGGTGGGTCCGGGTGGGTGTGGCGATCAAGGAGTGCGGTTACCCTCCGCTGGCTCTGAGACTTCCCGAGGAGGAGAAGCGGCAGTGATCAAGGGTTTCAAGGACTTCCTGATGCGCGGCAACGTCATCGACCTGGCGGTTGCCGTGGTCATCGGCGCCGCGTTCGGTGCGATCGTCACCGCGTTCACCAACAACCTGATCAACCCGCTGGTCGCGCTGGTCGGCGGCATGGAGAACCCCGTCGGGTTCGCCGTCCAGCTCGGCGCCAGCCCGAAGACGACGATGGACTTCGGCGCGCTGGTCACCGCGGTGATGAACTTCGTGATCATCGCGGCGGTCGTCTACTTCGTGTTCGTGATGCCCATGAACAAGATCAAGGAGAGGAGGGAGCGCGGTCAGGAGGTGGGCCCGTCGGAACCGACCGACGTCGAGCTGCTGAAGGAGATCCGCGACCTGCTGGTGGCCCAGGCGAACCAGGGCAATCTGGGTAACCAGGGCAACCAGGGCGCCCAGCGGACCTCGGCCCAGTCCGGCCCCCATTCCACCCCGCAGCAGTACGCGAACCAGCCGGGCACCGGCCCCAGGCCCGCCCAGCCGCCGCGCCCGAACACCCAGCAGCACCCCCGAGGCTGACGACCACCGGACCGCTTGGCGGCTGGTCGCCCCACCCCGCGAACCGCGGTGCGGCGACGAGGGTCACGCGGCGGCGGTAGCCGACCAGCGGCCGGGCTCGTTCAGTGGCGACAGCCGAACAGGGCAAAGCCTGCTCGGCAGCGGTGGCTGAACAGCGGCAAGACCCGCTCGGTGGCGACAACCGAACAGGGCAAGACCCGCTCAGCAGCGACAGCCGAACAGCGGCAAGGCCGCTCGGCGCGGTGGTGGACCGGTGGCGGTGGTGGACCGGTGGCGTGGTTGGCCAGCGGCGGTGCTGGTTCGGGAGTCGCGCTGGTTCGCCGGTGGTGGTTGTTCTGCGGTGGCGGCTGTCCTGCGGTGGGGACGGCCGTGCCGTGGAACCGGGCGGGTGCGGTGCGACTGCACCGGAGTGGTGACTGGAGTGGCGGCACTTGTGAGGGGGGTGCTGGCCCGCGCTGGTTGCTGGGCCGCGTGTGGCTGCGCCGGTTGCCGGTTCACCGGCTGCTGCGCCGGTTGCCGGGCCGCGTGGCTGTGCTGCGGCTGTGGCTGTGCTGCGGCTGCGCGGAACGGTGCGCTGCGGTGGTGCGTGCCTTCGACCTGCGGGCGTTCGGTGAACGCCCGCAGTCGAAGGCTGGTGGGCGGGTGGGGCTGGCTGGTCCGGGGCTCCGGCTTGGTCGGCCGGGGGCTCGGGGTGGTGCGGGTTGGGTCAGTCGGGGGCGGTCCGGGGCGGCTGGGGCCTGGGGCAGCCCAGGCTTGGGCCAGTCAGGGCTTGGGTCAGCCGGGGCTTGGGTCAGCCGCCGTGGTGCGGGGGGCGGTTCTCCTCGTACCAGCTGTCCGGTCTTCCCTGCGCCCTCGGTTCGTCCGGGGTTTCCGGGAGGACGTCGCCGAAGACCTCGGCCAGCCTCCTTCGCCTGGCCTCGGCCTCGGCCGGGGTCAGGGGGGTGGGCTGGTCCGGGGTGCTCATGCCTCGTCCAGGCCCGAGATCTGCTCGATGACGTACGGCACCAGCGACGACAGGGTCGCCATGCCGTCGCGGACCGCCGAGCGGGAGCCCGCCAGGTTCACGACCAGGGTGCTGCCGGAGATCCCGACCAGGCCCCTGGAGATGCCCGCGTCCACCGCGCCCGCCGCGAGGCCCGACGCGCGGAGCGCCTCGGCGATGCCCGCGATCGGGCGGTCCAGCACACCCTGGGTGGCGTCCGGGGTCACGTCCCTGGGGGACACGCCCGTGCCTCCCACGGTGACCACCAGGTCGACGCCACCGATGACCGCCGTGTTCAGCGCGGCGCGGATGTCGACCACCTCGCCCTCCACCGCGACTGTGCCGTCGACGATGAACCCCGCCTCTTCCAGCAGCTCGGTGACCAGGGGGCCCGTGCTGTCCTCGTGCTCACCGTGTGCCACCCGGTCGTCCACGATCACGACCAGGGCGCGTCCCAGGCGCTGCGCGCTGCGTTCCATGCGAGTCACCGTAACCAATGGGGAATCCGGAGGTGCGATGACACCTTGCTGTCCGTGGCGGACCAGCTCGCGGTGATCACTGGATCGGGCTACCCGGAGGTGTGCGCTCTGCTCGGACATCGACCGTCCCGTGGTGATGGTGATGGGGCTGGTGCTGCGGTGGGGGTCCGGCTGACGTGAGCCGGGAAGTGGACGAGGCCGCGCTCCTGC
>NZ_JBQGCX010000526.1:0-1732 GCF_052038725.1 Actinosynnema sp. | reverse complement strand
CAACGCCCGCCCGGCCGGACCACCACCCACCACCAGGACGTCCACGGTCTACCGACCGTCCAGACCGGGACGACCCGCGCGATCGGACCGGCCGCCCTCACCGGGGCGGTCGGCGGGGGAGCCCGCGCGATCGGACCCGTCCGCCGGACCGGGCTGGCCCGGGACGTCGGTCTGGCCGGGGGAGCCGGTCTGGCTGGAGGTACCTGCCTGGCCGGAGGCACCTGCCTGGCCGGGGTCGCGGGTCTGGCCGGGTGCGCCTGCCTGGCCGGGAAGAACCGCCCCGCCGTTCCCGACCGCCGGTCCTGCCTGCCCGTTCCCGCCGGTCAGGCCCGCGCGGTCGCTCCGCCCGCTCCCGCTTCCCCCACCGCTCCTGCCGCCCCGAACGCCCCGGCCGTCCCGCCGCTCGTCCGCGATCCCGCCACTCAGCCGGAGTGGCTGGTAGCTCGTCACCACCGCGCTCAACTGCTCCACCGTCCGCTCGATCGCGACCCTGCCCGCGTCCCGCTCGGCGATCACCGCCGCGAGCACCAGACCGGTCAGCGCCACCGTCCCGTTGTAGGCCTGCAACCCCAGCATGTTCTGCTGGGCGTTCTCCAGCCCGGCGAACGGGCCCGCGCTCAGCACCGCCGCGCGCGAGGCGAACACCGTGGCGATCAGCGCGCACGGCGCGGCCCCCCGGTGCTGGAAGCGCAACGCCCCCCAGATCAGCAGGGGGAAGATCAGGAACATCAGTCTGGCCTTGGTCCCCGAGGTGACCATCATCAGCCCCACCGTGGTCACGATCAGCGCCGCGGCCTCCAGGGCGCGTCGGCCGGTCGTGGCGCGCCAGCGCTCGCCCAGCGGGCCGAGCCCGCGCATCGCCAGGCCGAACGGCACCAGCACCAGCACGCCCATGGCCTCACCGGTCCACCACACCGCCCAGGTGGGCAGCCACTCCGCGGGCGTGATCACCCCCGCGAGCAGCAGGGAACCGCTGCCGAGCAGGGAACCGGGGAGCATCCCGGCGAACGCGCCGACGAACACCAGCGCGAGCGCGTCGCGCGTGCGGTCGAGCTCCAGCTGCAGGTCCGCGCGGCGGAGCAGGTAGTAGGCCAGGACCGGGCCTCCGGTGCCGACCACGCAGATCACGAGGTTCCACCACGTGGGCGGCGCGTCGGTCAGGTTCACCAGGAGGGAGCCCAGGGCGATGCCGGGCCACAGGCGGGGACCACCGGTCAGGAGTGCGAGCACCGCCACACCCGTGGGTGGCCACATGGGGGTGACGGGCGCCGCGGTCACCTCTTGGAGCCCGCCGAGGCGCGCTCCGAGGTAGTACACGACCGCTAGCAGGGATAACTGGGCGGCGTACCCGCCCCATCGGTGCGCGCGGCGCGCGCGGGGGTTCGGTGACACCTGGACAGCATCCCGCGCCCGCAGCCCGTCCACCAGCGACAACGGCGGACCGGACCCCCCGATTTCACTTCTGCGGAGGACTTGTGTAATGTTCTCTCTGCCAGCGCGGAACGGGCCGGGAAACACCGGAACGGAGCGGGGCGAAAAACCTTGAAACACCAGCCCCGGATCGGGTCGCGGATCGTCGCGGACTTGAGATGGTGAGCGCGTGTTCTTTGAGAACTCAACAGCGTGCCGAATAGCCAGTAAATTATGATCCTCGTCAAGAGGATTCCTTTGAGATTGTTACTGGACAGCTGACAAATTCATGTCAGTGGTTGTCCGAGCGATCAACTCATTC
>NZ_JBQGCX010000525.1:0-5025 GCF_052038725.1 Actinosynnema sp. | reverse complement strand
CTACCGGCCGGGGCGCCCGATCGCGCCCCGCCACCCCGGGGTGCCCCCCACCGCGCCCGCCGCTCGGCGGCCCACCCCGCCCGTGTGACGACCCCGCTGGGTCGACACACGATTACCGGCTCGTGCCGCACCCCGGCCCCTGGGCGACAACCCTCCGCGACCGGCGGCCCGTCGAGGCGCCCGCCCGGCCCGCCGTCGTCCTCGCCGAGTCGTCGGTCCTGACCGACGCCCCCGACCGCCCTGCGAGAGGATCACCCGATGGACTACCCACCGGAACCCTGGGACCTGCACGGGCACGGCTGCGCCTCGCTCTGGGCGGTCAGGTCCACCCCGCCGCTGCCCGACGGCGTGCGCCCGGTGCGCGTGCTCGGCCGGTCGCTGGTCGTCACCGGGTTCGTCGCCTACCTGCCCGGCAGCCTGCTGCCCTACAACGAGCTGCTCGCCGCCGTCCTGGTCCGCAGGGGCTGGCGGCTCGGCCTGACCATCACGCACATCTGGGTGGACAGCGAGCCGTCCAAGGCGGGCGCCCGCGCCATGTGGGGCATCCCTAAGGAGCTGGCCGACCTGGACGTCACCCGCCTCTCCGGCGACGCCGAGGGCATCGCCGCGGCCCGCCTGGTGCCCAAGGGCGCCACGCTCCCGGTCAAGGCCGCCCTGCCGCTGTGGCAGAGCCTGGGCGGGCGCACCACCCGCACCCCGTTCCGGGCGGGCGGCCGGGCCGCGCCCACCCGGCTGGAGTGGCGGTTCGCCGCCAAGGGCCCCCTCGGCTGGCTCCTGCCGCACCGCCCGCTGCTCGGCGCGGTGATCCCGGAGTTCCGGATGCGCTTCGGCAGCGACCGCGCGGGCGGCCGGGGCTGAGCCGCCGGACCGGCGCCCGCCCCGCCGAACCGGGCGCGGGGCGCGCGCCGGTCCGGCCACGAGTCGGGCGCGCGTTGGGCCGAACGGGCGCGGGAGTGGGCACGCCCTGTGCCCGGCACGTCACGATCCAGCGCACCACTGCGGTCTCCACCCCGCCACACCGCCCGCCGTCACCACCCCACCCCGTTCGCCCACTACTCTCTGCTTCCAGGAGTCGCAGGAGGAGGCAGCAGAGTGGTTGCGGACGCTGGGCAGGGGAACGGACACCGCCTGACCGGGTTGTTGCGGGACAACGCGGGCACGATCACCGCCAGGTGGGTCGACTCGGTGCTCGGGCAGATCCGGGGCCGGGTGACCAAGGCCGAGCTGGAGCGGGACTTCGGGGAGCTGTTCACCGCCCTGCTGCACGTCGCCGACAACCAGGGCCACGACCTGGGCGGCGAGCGCAACGCCGAGGTCAAGGCGCTGCTGGAGGACATGTCGCGCACCCGCGCCCGGCAGGGGTACACCCCGTCGGAGACCGCGTCGAGCATCTTCGCCCTCAAGCGCGTGGTGTTCGAGCTGGCCGACGAGCTGCCCGAGACCGACACGGACCTGTTCCGCGAGCTGATGGGCTTCTCCCAGCTGCTGGACGCGCTGGGCCTGGTCACCTTCGAGACCTACGCCCGCGCCCGCGAGGAGATCATCCAGGAGCAGTCCGAGCAGCTCCTGGAGCTCACCACCCCCGTGGTGAAGATCTGGGAGGGCATCCTGGCCGTGCCGCTGGTCGGCACCCTCGACTCCGCGCGCACCCAGGTCGTGATGGAGAAGCTCCTCGAGGCGCTGGTCGAGACCGGCTCCGAGCACGCCATCATCGACATCACCGGCGTGCTGGCCGTGGACACCCAGGTCGCCCAGCACCTGCTCAAGACCGTCGTCGCCGCCCGCCTGATGGGCGCGGAGTGCACCATCTCCGGCATCCGCCCGCAGATCGCCCAGACGATCGTGGCGCTGGGCATCGAGTTCGGCGACATCACCACCAAGGCCTCCCTGTCCGACGCGCTGCGACACGCGCTGCGCCGCGAGGGCGTCGAGGTCACCCACGATCGGAGCGCCCGGTGATGGTCGAGCGCGTTCCGATCCTCAAGATCGGCGACGTCCTGCTGGTGTCGATCCAGATCGACCTGCAGGACCAGAGCGTCCTCGCCCTCCAGGAGGACCTCGCGGAGAAGATCAGCGCGACCGGCGCGCACGGCGTGGTCATCGACATCTCCGCCGTGGAGATCGTCGACTCGTTCATCGGCCGCATGTTCGCCACCATCGCCTCGATCTCCAAGCTGTTCGACGCCGACACCGTCGTCGTCGGGATGCGCCCCGCGGTCGCCATCACCCTGGTGGAGCTCGGGCTCACCCTCGGCGGCGTGCGCACGGCCCTGGACCTGGAGCGCGGCATGAAGATCCTCAGAGTGCTCGGCGAACAGCGCCGAGGCGTGCGGTGACCACACCCGTGGGGTCCCCCGACCTCCAGCCCATCTCGGGTGACGACGACGTGGTGCGGGTGCGCCAGCTCGTGCGCAACTACGCCCAGAAGGTCAAGCTCTCCCTGGTCGACCAGACCAAGCTGGTCACCGCCGCGAGCGAGCTCGCCCGCAACACCCTGGTCTACGGCGGCGGCGGGCGCGCCAGCGTGGAGGTCGTCACCGACGGCCGCCGCCAGGGCGTGCGCGCCGCCTTCACCGACGAGGGCCCCGGCATCCCCGACCTCACGCTCGCCCTGGCCGACGGCTGGAGCAGCGGCAAGGGCATGGGCCTCGGCCTGTCCGGCGCGCGCAGGCTCGTCGACCAGTTCGACCTCGACACCGAGGTCGGCCGGGGCACCAGCGTGACCGTGGTCAAGTGGAAGCGGTGACGTGGCGCAGGTGAACCAGTTCCTCCCGGTCACGGAGGACGTGGCCTGGGTGCGCGTCGAGGAGACCGCCCAGGTCGGCAGGGCCCGCAGGGCCGCCACCGCGCTGGCCGAGCAGCTCGGCTTCCCCGGCGCCAGGGTCGCCGAGATCGGCCTCGCCGTCACCGAGATCGGCACCAACCTGCTCAAGCACGCCCGCGAGGGCCAGGTCCTGGTGCGCTCGCTGCGCGCCGTCGACCAGGCCGCCGTGGAGGTGCTCGCGCTCGACTCCGGCCCCGGCATCCCCGACGTCGACCTCGCGCTGCTCGACGGCCAGTCCAGCACCGGCACCCTGGGCCTGGGCATGGGCGCGGTGGCGCGCGCCGCCGACACCTGCGCGGTGTCCTCCAGCCCGCGCGGCACCGCGCTGGTCGCCCGCTTCCACCCGCGGCGCGGCCCCCTGTCCGACATCCCCGAGGACACCGCGTCCGGCCTCACCAGGGCCATCGGGGGCGAGGAGGAGTGCGGCGACGCGTGGGCCGTGCGCCGCGACGGCGACCGGCTCGTCCTGATGATGTGCGACGGCTCCGGGCACGGCCCGCTGGCGGCGTCCGCCTCCCGCGAGGCCGTGCGGGTCTTCCGCAACCACCCGAGCACCTCCCCGCAGGACCTCGTCACCCACCTGCACGCCTCCCTGCGCGGCACCAGGGGCGGCGCCGTCGCGGTCGCCGAGCTCGACCTGGCCGCCCGCACGGCCCGGTTCTGCGGCCTCGGGAACATCGCCGCGTCCGTGCTGACCGCCGACCGCAAGCAGGGAATGGTTTCGGCACCCGGCGTCGCGGGGTACCAGGCGCGCGTCATCCGAACGTTCGACTACCCGCTGCCGGAGGGGGCCGTGGTCGTGCTGCACTCCGACGGTCTCACCGAGCGGTGGGGACCCGAGCCGGACCTGCTGGCGGGGCCGCCGCTGCTCGCCGCCGCCTCGCTGCTGCGCGACGCGGGCGTGCGCCGCGACGACGCGGGCGTCCTCGTGGCCAGGACGTGAGCCCGCACCGGGCTCCCGACGGCGTCGAGGGGCTGCTGCGCCTGTCCGTGTCGGCCGATCCGGACGTGTTCCTGCTGCGCCAGCGCGGCCGGGAGGTCGCCGCGGGCATCGGCATGGACGGCCAGGACCAGATCCGGGTCGCCTCCGCGCTCAGCGACCTGGGCCGCGAGCTGGTCCGCCGCTCCGAACCGGCCACCGTGCTGTTCGGGCTGCGCGCCGAGCCCGCGCCCGCGCTGGTCATCGAGTTCGGCTGGACCGGCGGCCAGGCCACCGGTCCCGGCTGGGACACGGTGCGGCGGTTCATGGACTCGGTCGAGGCCGACGCGGGCGGAACGCGGGTGACGCTGGTCAAGGACCTGTCCCACGGCAGGCGCCCACCCACGGCCCAGGAGGTGGATCGGCTGCGCCGCGAACTGTCCGCCGCCGCAGGCGGAGACGCGCTCGACGAGCTGCGGACCCAGAACCAGGAGCTCCTGGCGGCCATGGAGGACGCCGAGGCCAAGGGGCGCGAGCTGGAGCGGCTCAACTCCGAGCTGGAGGACACCAACCGGGGCGTCATGGCCCTGTACAAGGAGCTGTCCGACGAGCTGGAGCAGACCAACCAGGGCGTGGTGGCCCTGTACGCGGAGCAGGAGGAGAAGACCACCCAGCTGCGCGAGGCCGCCGAGGCCCGCACCCGCTTCTGGTCCACCATCAGCCACGAGCTGCGCTCCCCGGTGAACTCGGTGGTCGGGCTGACCCGGCTGCTGGCCGCGCCCGGCTCCGACCCGCTCACCGAGGAGCAGCGCCGCCAGGTCACCCTGGTCAACCAGGCGGGGGAGACCCTGCTGGCGCTGGTCAACGAGCTGCTGGACACCGCCAAGGCCGAGTCGGGCAGCCTGCGGCCCCGGCCCGCCCCGGTGGACCTGCCGCTGGTGGTCGCGCAGCTGCGCGGCGCCCTGCAGACCACCGCGCGCACCCCGGACGTGGCGCTGGTCGTCGACGCGTCCGCCGACCTTCCGGTGCTGGTCACCGACGAGACGATGCTGGTGCGCATCCTGCGGAACCTGCTGTCCAACGGGCTGAAGTTCACCGAGCGCGGCGAGGTGCGGCTGACCGTCCGGCCGGACAGCACGGGCCCCGAGGCGGGGCTGCGGTTCACCGTGGCCGACACCGGCATCGGCATCCCCGCCGAGGAGCAGCCCAGGGTGTTCGAGGAGTTCTACCAGGTCGCGAACAAGCTCCAGGCGGGCGTGAGCGGCACGGGCCTCGGCCTGCC
>NZ_JBQGCX010000524.1:0-3164 GCF_052038725.1 Actinosynnema sp. | reverse complement strand
AGTTCCCGTTGACCAGGTAGGGGACGCCGACCACCCGCGACGCCGCGAACAGGCCCGCGTGCGCGCCCACGAACGCCGCCGGCTTGCCGGTGGACGACCGGAAGTCGGCCAGCCAGCGCTCCACCAGCGCCGCCTCCATCCGGTCGGACAGCTCGCTGGTGCGCAGCGGGCCCGGATCGCGGGTCGGGTGGTGCTCCAGGACCACCACCGAGTCCACCGCCCCGTGCTCGTCCAGCGCCCTCCGCAGTGCCGCGACCTGCGCGTACCCGCCTGCGCGCAGCGTGCCCAGCGAGGTGTCCAGCAGCACGAACCTCGTGCGCCGGTGGTCGAGCACGCGGGTCGTCGACCCGAACTCGCGGCGGAAGTTGTCGATCGTGCCCGGCCCCATCACCTCGTGGTTGCCCGGCACGTAGAACCACGGCACCGCGTCGCCCAGCTCCTCGGTCAGCACCCGCCTGGCCAGCGCCAGGTCCTCCGGCGCGGCCTCGTCCACCAGGTCCCCGTTGATCACCACGAAGTCCGGTCGCTCCGCCCTGACCTCGCGCAGCGTCCGCCGCGCCGCCCGCACCAGCTCGCTGTCCGGGGCGCGGGCCACGAACTGGGCGTCGGACATGACCGCGAACCGCCACGGGCTGCCGTCGACGGTGCCGTCGCGCACCACCACGTCGTCGCGCACCACCTCGCGCGGTGGCGGTTCGGCGTCGGGCGGGACCACGGCGGTGATGTCGTCCACCACGACCTCGCCCGCGTACTGGCGGTCGGCGGCGGTCTCGATCGTGTAGAAGCGTGTCACCTTGATCGGGAACGCCAGCTCTCCGGGCACCGGCACCTCCAGCCGTTGCCAGCCGTCCCAGGTGAGGTGCGGGCCGTACAGCGACCGGGTGAGGCCCTGGGCGTCCACGACGGTGAAGGCCGTCCACTCGCCCCGGCCTGCCGCGCGCACCCACGCGCTCAGGGCCAGTGGTTTTCCCGGCACCTCCAGTGCCTGCGGTGGGTTCGCGTACGCCGTCCGGGTGCCCGTGGACTGGGTGAAGTCGTAGCGCAGCGCCAGACCCTGGCCGGTGTGGCCGTCCGGGGTCGGGGAGACCGAGCCGGAACCGCGCGCGGAGCCGAACGTCCAGCGCGCGGCGTCGTCGAAACCGGCCAGCAGGCGCTCCTCGGTGCCCACGGTGACCGGTACGCGGGTGGTGCGCCCCTGAACGGTGACCTCGATGGTGGTGGAGCCGGGGGCGCGGGCGGTCACCAGCAGTGCGCCCTCGTCCTCACCGACTTCGAGCACGGAGTGGTCGTAGGACAGGGCCAGGTCCGAGGGTTCGACCGGTGCGCTGAAACCGCTGTGGTCGTAGCCGACGATCCCGACCCGCGCGCCCGCGCCGACGTCGGGCAGGCTCACCCGACCGCTGGTGGCCGACAACCGCTCCAGCGCGCCGAGCACGGTCAGGTCCTGGGAGCCCTCGATCCGGTTCTGGCGGGCGATGACCCGCGTCGTCCCCGCCGCCGCGGCGCGGAACACGCCGTTCCCGCTGGCCCTGCCGACGAGCGGGTTCGTGGACGTCCACACCGGTCGCTCGTCGGCGACCGGGCCGTAGGTCTCGTCGTAGCCCTGCGCCACCATCTTCCGGGTGAGGCCGGGGAACACCCGGTCGGGGCGGCCACCGGGCACCGCGCCCGCGGTCGGGGCCGTGCGCGGGTCGGTCGCCGTGGTCACCCAGAACCCGGTCAGGCGACCGCTGCCGCGGGGCGCGTACAGCGCGAGCCCGTTCGGGACCGGCCGCTGCCCGCCGTCCGAGGGGGTGTTCTCCAGGTGGACGGCGTCACCACCCGGTTCGCGGGCCACCAGCGTGCTCGACCCGCCGCCGTCCAGGTTCAGGGCGTTGTGCGCGCCCAGGTCCCGCAGCGCCTCGGCCACGTCCTTGAGGTTCAGGCCGAGCAGGTGCGCGGACTGCCTGCCGTCCACGGTGAGGAGGAACATCCGCTTGCCGTCGGCCGAGAAGCCCACGGCGGTGCGCGGGTGCGACGCGTCGTCCGGGGCGACCACCTCGCCGTCGCGCAGCAGCACCTGGTCGCCGCCGATCGCGGCCCTCGGCGCGGAACCCCCATCACCCGCACGGGTCGCGTACCGCACGGACAGGTGGTCACCGGGCGCGACCGCCAGCGCGGTCGCGCCCGCTTCGCGGCCCAGCAGCACGTAACCGTCCTCGGGCACCCGGTCCGCGCCGACCGCGTCCCGCACCTCGGTCACGACGTCGTGGCGCACCACCACCTCCCGCACGCGCTGCGCGTCGCGCACGGTCCGCGAACGGGTGTAGTCACCCCACAGCGGGGTGAAGAGGGCGACGCCATCACGTTCCAGTTCCGCGCTGTTGAGGCGGTTCAGCGCGAGGTCACCACCGGGCAGCGCGGCCGTGCCGCTGAACAGCACCTCCATCACCCGGCCGACGCCCGCCGCGTCGACGCCCACCGCGCGTTCACGACCGGGCGAGGCGGACTTGACCGGGACGCCGTCGCGCACGGCCGCGCCCTCGGGGGCCCCGGAGTTGTTGATGTCGAAGAAGTCGCCGTTCACCGCCGCGACCGCGCGGGTGCGGTCCGCCTGCTCGGACAGCGGCGCGGCTGCCGTGACGGAACCGGGGTCGAGGTAGTCGACCTTCGTGCCGCCCGCCAGGTCGACGGTGAGGGCGTCGCCGCGGACCCAGCCGTCCGCGCGGTACCAGTCGAACGAGGTCAGCTCGACGCCGGGCGCGACCGGGCGGGCCGCGCGGTCGGTCTCCAGGTGCTCGCGCGAGGCGGCGGTGGCGAGGTCGGGGAGGTCGGGGACGTCGGGGAGATCGGAGAGGTCGGGGTGTGGCTGGGACCGCGCCGAGCGGGATGACGCTTCGCCTGCGTGGGCGGGGCGCGCCTGGTGTCCCCCGACGGGGGACGCCTGGACGGGGGGGGTGATGAGGACCAGTGCCAGTGCGAGGGTTCGGATGAGCACGGCGACTCCCGGTGGTTGCTGTTTCACCCGCTGTCATTGGAGCGGGTGAACGGCGGACCGAACAGGGTGGTTCCACTGAGCGCCACTGGTCCGTTCGAGGGTTCACGGCGCGGAAAGGCGCACGTCACGGGCAGTTCGCTGAGTATGTTCCCGGCCGTGACCCCCGGCAGCGCCGCCAACCCGCCCT
>NZ_JBQGCX010000523.1:0-3142 GCF_052038725.1 Actinosynnema sp. | reverse complement strand
GTGCGGCTGGACAGTGGCCGGTGGGCCACTGGTGTGGCGGCCGAAGCGGCCGGTGCGACCGGTGCGGCTGGGACAGCGACCGGTGGGCCACTGGGGTGGCGGCCGAAGCGGCTGGGGCGACCGGTGCAGCCGAGGCGGGTCGTCCGACCTGCGCGGCCGTAGCGGCTGGGGCGGCCGGGGGTGTGCGTGGACCGGCCCCGCCGGGTGGGCTCGGTGGTGTGGGGCGCCCGCCCTGCGGGCTCGCCCAGCCACCCGCCCACCCCCGCGGTCCCGGGGGGGGTGGCCTGGTGGTGGTCGGGGCGGTGGTGGTCGGGTCCGGGGCCTCGTCCTCCGGCGTCGTCGTCACCACCGGCGGCGCCGTCGTGGTGGTCGTCGGGGACTGGCGGGTCGTGGTGGTCGGGAGCGCCACCGGCTCGTCCGGCTCCTCCGGGGACTCCGACCTGGCCGCCGTCGGCTCGTCGCCGCGCGTGGGGCGGTCCTCGTGGCGCGCGTCCGGGCGGCGGGTCGTGGTCGTCGTGGCCGCCGACCTGAGCTGGGTGGGCGCCGCGGCCGTCGACTCGGACGTCGGCCTCGCGGGCGCGCTCCCGGTGGTCGCCTCGGCCTGCGCCTCAAGGGGTCGCGGCGTCTCCGGCTCGCCGTCCGGCACCAGCGCGGCGCCGACACCCGCCACCGCCGCCGCCACCACGGCCCCCGCCGCGGACAGCAGGACCAGCGGCGAGAACCTGCGCCTCGCGGCCACGACGGACTCTTGCTCGAACACGCGAACTCCCTGGAAAGACCTTGAACCGAAGGTCGGGCGTCCGGGTTATCGGCGCGCGACGGCCCGCACCGGATCGGTGCGGGCCGTGGTCCACGCCGTCGTGCCGTTTACCGCCCCCTGTGGGTGATGGCGCGGTTACTGCGCGTCCCGCGTCGGGTCAGTTGCCCGAGGTGGGCGGGGTCCCCGAACCGGAGGTGGGGGGCTGCTCCGCCGAGGTCGTGGTGACCGGGGGCTCCACGGGCGGCTTCGTCGTGGTCGTCGTGCCGCCGGGGTTGGGGTTCGGGTTCGGGTTGGGGTTCGGGTTGTTCGGCTTGGGCGGCTGCGGTTCCTCGTTCACCGTCGTCGTGGTGGTCGTCCCGTCCGCCCTGGTCACCGTCGTCACCCGGACGCGCTGCGTCGTCGTGGTCGGCGCGGCGCTGCTCTCCGCCGACTGCGGCGTGGAGCTGGGGGCCTCCGAAGAAGACCCAGCGGACTCGGACCCGGACTCGGGCGCCGACGTGGGCGTCGACGTCCGGCCGGTCGGGGGCGTGTCCAGCTGAACGCCGATCGGCGTGGTGGCCTCGTCGCTCGACGACGGGCCCGCGATCGCGGCCACCGCCCCGAAGATGGTCGCCACGACGACGCCGGACGCCGCCAGCAGCAGGTGGGGCGACAGGCGCCGCGCGCGAGAGCTCTGCTCGGGCTCGGGCGACTCGTAAAGCCCGTCGTCGGTCACTCGGTCTCCCTAGGTCAACGGCCGAAGTTCTGGGTCCAGTACCAGCCACGGGTGTCCAGACCGACACCGGTGGTGGTGAACGAGCAGTCGAGGATGTTCCGACGGTGCCCCTCGGAGTCCAACCACGCGCCCACGACGTCCTCCGCGCTCCGCTGGCCCATGGCGATGTTCTCACCGGCGGGTCGCGGATAGCCCGCTTCGCGCATCCGGGTGGCGAAGTCCACACCCTCCGGACTGGTGTGCGCGAAGTAGCCCCGGCTCGCCATGTCCGCGCTGTGCGCCCTGGCGGCGGTGACCACCCGGTCGTCCACGCCCAGCGCCGCGCACCCCGCCGCGCCGCGCGCCTGGTTGACCAGCCGCACGACCCGGTCGGCCTGCACCACGTCCAGCGGCGGCGGGTCCTGGGGGGACGTCGGCGACGAGCTTGCCGGTGCCGGGGAGTCCGGGGCAAGCCCGCTGGTCGTGGCGGTGGTCGACCGCGGCCCGTCGGGAGCGCCCGAGGAACCGGGGCCCGGACCGGGACCGGACCGGGGCGCGCCCGGCGGCGGGTCCTGCTGGGACGTCGTCGAGGCGGTCAGGCCGACGAGGAGGGCGATGGAGCCGACGCCCGCCGCGCCGAGCAGCAGGCCGAGGAGCCCGCCGATGGCGGACCTCTTCCCGCTCCGCGCGCTCACGGTCGCGCACCGTATCACCATCGGGTGAAATACCGGGGTGGAAGGCATGTCTGGAGCGGAGTCCGCGGTGCGGATGACCGCATGGGTCAGGGGGCACGTGCAGGGCGTCGGGTTCCGGTGGTGGACCAGGGCCCGCGCGCTGGAGCTCGGCCTGGTGGGGAGCGCGTCCAACCTGCGCGACGGCCGCGTCGAGGTCAACGCCGAGGGGCCGGAGGAGGCGTGCCGCGCGCTGCTCGCCGCGCTGCGCTCCGGGGGCGCGCCCGGCCGGGTCGACGTGGTCGTGGAGCGCTGGTCGTCGCCGCGCGGCGGGCTGACGGGTTTCGCGGAGCGTTGAACGGGGACACCCCCGGCGGCCGTAGTTACCGCTGTGGACCGCGGGGAAGATGTCGTCAGGCAGCTCTACGGCCGCTGGCGCGGCCCGCTGCGCGGCTACGTCCTGCGCCTGGTCGGGGGGGACCACCGGTACGCCGAGGACGTCGTCCAGGAGACCCTGCGCAGGGCGCGGGGCAGCGCGGACGTCCGCACCCCCGAGGAGGCCGGACCGTGGCTGTACGCGGTGGCCCGCGCGCTGGTGGCGTCCGGGTTCCGGCGCGCGGGGGGTGAGCGGCCCGAGGAGCCGCCGTCCGAGGTCGACGCCGTCGACCACGCGCTCCAGGGCTGGCAGGTCGCCGAGGCGCTGCGCGGGCTGAGCCGCGACCACCGCGACGCCGTCGTCGAGCTGCACTACCGCAGGCGCACCGTCGCCGAGGCCGCCGCCGCGCTCGGCATCCCGCAGGGCGCGGTCAAGTCCCGCTGCTTCTACGGGCTGCGGGCGCTGCGCGACGCGCTGGCCGAGCGCGGGGTGACCGAGCCGTGATGACCTGCTTCCGCAGCACGGACCTGGGCGTCTACCTGCTCGGCTCGCTCGACCCGGTCGAGCGCGGCGCGTTCGAGCGGCACCTGCGCGCCTGCCCGCCGTGCAGGCGGGAGCTGCTGCGCCTCGCCCCGCTGCCG
>NZ_JBQGCX010000522.1:0-1965 GCF_052038725.1 Actinosynnema sp. | reverse complement strand
CCCGCCGTCGCGGCGGCGCAGGGCGACCGCCAGCGCGACCGCCGCCCGGTCGGCCCAGCCGGTGTGGTGCCCGTCGGGGCGCAGCACGTCGGACATGCCCTCGGTGAAGGAGTCCCCCACGCACACCAGGCGGGTCGTCGTCGGCACGGTCCTACCGTGCCACGCCGCGCGGGCGCGTACACTCGTGCCCGGCGGAGGGGAGTAGCCCCCAATCGCGGAGTCGACACGCTGGCCCCCGGGCCCGGCTCCCGGGCCTGCGGCGCAGGCGGGCAAGACCTTCGACCTGACCACTGACATGGTCCGGTCGAGGCGTCCCCCGGGGCCCTGGACGCGGGCCGCGACCGAGAGGCCCCTGCGTCATGACCGCGTTCCTCGTGAGCTTCGCCGTGATCTTCGTCGCCGAGCTGGGCGACAAGTCCCAGCTCATGGCGATGACCTTCGCCACCCGCTACCGGTTCTGGACCGTGGTCACCGGCATCACGATCTCCACGGCGGTCATCCACCTCCTCTCCGCGACGGTCGGCAGCCTCATCGGCGCCGCGCTGCCGACGGGGCCGATCGGCATCGTCGCCGGCCTCGCGTTCGTCGGGTTCGGGCTGTGGACGCTGCGCGACGGGGGCGAGGACGACGCGGACGACGCCCGGTCCGCCCGGTCCGGCCGCTCGGCGGTCAACGCCGTCGCGGTCCCGTTCTTCCTCGCCGAGCTCGGGGACAAGACGATGCTCGCGACCATCACCCTCGCCACCCAGAACGGCTTGCTCGGCACGTGGCTCGGCGCCACCGCCGGCCTGGTGACCTCCGGCGTGCTCGCGATCGCCGTCGGGTCCGCGCTCGGCCGGCGCCTGCCGGAGCGGACGCTCGCGGTGGGCGCGGCCGTGCTGTTCTTCGCCGTGGGTGTCTGGCTGCTCGTGGAGGGGATCCTCGCCGTCAGCGCATGACCTGCGGGCCCACGGCGGCCAGCAGCCGCAGCCTGTCGTGGCTCTCGCTGCCCGGCACCGCGGTGTACACGAGCAGCCGGTGCGACTGGACCGGGTCCAGCAGCGTCTGGCAGGTCAGCTCCAGCCGGCCCACCTCGGGGTGCTCGTAGACCTTGCCGTCGTCGAACTGCAGCCCGACCTCGTGCTCGGCCCACAGCGCGCGGAACTCCTCGCTGCGCTCCAGCAGCAGCTCGGCCAGCTGCGCGGCCCGGGACCCGGGACCGCGGAGGGCCGAGACCTGCCGCAGGCCGGAGGCGAGCACCCGCGAGTGGTGGGCGTGGTGCTCCTCCGGGTGCAGCCGGCGCGCGGCCGGGTCGGTGAACCACCGGTAGCCGCGGCTGCGCGCCGGCCCGGTGTACCGGGTCGTGTCCCCGGTGAGGGCCACCCCGAGCGGGGTCTGGCGCAGCGTCTCGCCCAGCTCGGTGACGATCTCGGCGGGGGTGTCGTCGAGGCGGTCGAGGATGCGCAGCATGCCCGGGCTCACGTGGTCCCCCGCCGCGGCGCGGGTCGGCGCGGCGTGGCCGGCGAGGCGGAACAGGTGGTCGCGCTCGGCCAGCGACAGGTGCAGGCCCTGCGCGATGGCGGCCACCATCTGCTCCGACGGCTGCGGGCCGCGCTCCTGCTCCAGGCGCGAGTAGTAGTCCGTCGACATGTGGCACAGCACCGCCACCTCCTCCCGCCGCAGCCCCGTGGTGCGGCGGCGCTGCCCCCGGGGCATGCCGACGTCCTCCGGCTGCAGCGACTCCCGGCGCTGCCGGAGGAACCCGGCCAGCGCGGCGCGGTCGATCATGTCGGTCTCCCCTCGTCGGTGCTGCGCCCGTTCTACCCCGGCCGCCCCACCGCAGCCACGGACCGTGGGTCCCCCACTCGGGCGGGCGACGCCGTCCGGGCGGTGGCCGAGCCAGGGGCTCCGAGCCAGGGACGCCGCAGCCAGGGACCGGCAGGTCCTGGTGGCGCGGCGGGGACGGGCGCAGCCTCGGTCCTGCCA
>NZ_JBQGCX010000521.1:0-21399 GCF_052038725.1 Actinosynnema sp. | reverse complement strand
GCGACGACCGGCCGGGGCCGAGCGCGGAGGCCAAGGGGAAGAAGCGGGCGACCCCGGAGTTCGAGCTGGCGAACGAGATCGCCCCCGGCGCCGGGGAGCCCGACTCCCCGGCGCGCGTCGCGGCGGTCCGCGCGGCGCTGCACACCCGGCTCTCCGGCGGTCCGCTGTTCACCCCGAGGGAGCTCGACCTGATCCAGGGCTGCCCGGACGGCTGGTTGGGCCAGGTCGGCATCGGGACCCACGGGCAGGCCGTCGCCTACCTGGCCGCGCACTCCTACCGGGACTGGCTGGGCCTCGATCCCGGACGGCGCGTGCTGCTGGCGACGATCGCCTTCGAGCGGTACCGGGGGGCGAGCGCGCCCGCCTCGGACATCAACACCCCGGCCTACACGCTCGGCCGGACGCTGTTCCTCCGGCAGGGCGGTTCGGAGGCCGAGATCGCGCAGCGGGGCGACCAGATCAGCAACGCGTTCGTCGAGACGCTGCTGCGGGACACCCCTCCCGACGAGGTGCCCGAGCACGAGCGGGCGGCGCAGGGCAGGGCGGTCGCCCGCGCCAGGGAGGTGCTGATCCGGGTCTTCGTCCTGCTCCAGGCGGGGTTGAAGGTGTTCGACCCGGCGAAGGGCGAGCACATCGACTACACCGAGGGCGACGTGAGCCGGGCGCTCGCGCACGGCGGCCGGGTGAACGTCCGCGTCCCCAAGCTGAGCCTGGAGAGCCCGTTCTTCATGAACGAGTTCCTGAAGATGAAGGCGGCGGAGGAGCGCCGCCTGTTCGCCACGCACCACCACCACATCAGCGCGAGGGGGGCGTTCGAGGAGCAGGGCGGGATCGAGGCCTCGCTCAAGAACACCGTGGACGCGGTGCTCGGCCTCGGGCTGTGGAGCAGGCTGCACGGGTTGAACCTGGCGGCGGGCGGCTGGGGGAACCGGGACTTCAACAACGACGTCATCACCCCGGACGGCGGCCACGGCCACCTGTTCATCGGCTTCCAGCCGCCGACCCCGTGGCACGACGGCGTGGTGGCGGTGGGCATGGAGACCACGGCCCCGAAGATGCCGTGGTCCCGCAAGAAGATCCCCAGCCCGGTCGGCTACGTGCACGACGCCCGCTCGACGGAGAAGACCGCGAACCCCGAGAGCAGCTTCCACGGGCACAAGTCGGAGAAGATCGGAGGCGGCGAGCTGAGGGACAACAGCCGCCTGGTCGACCTGAACGACCTGGGCCCGGACTGGAAGAACGCGCTGAACGACCTGGCGCGCCAGTGGGAGGAGTACCTGGCAGCCGCCAAGCTCCAGGGCGCCGAGCAGCTGCGCCGGGCGCTGGCGGAGCTGGTCGGCAGGCGCAGGGGCGGCCCGCCGAAGCCGGGCGCGCCCGGTTCCGGCGAGCCCTCCGGGTCCGGTGGGCCCTCGGGGTCCGGCGGGGGCGCGGCCTGAGCGCCAGGGCCAGGGCGCTCAGGTCAGGGCCGTGGCCGCCGCGAGCGAGGTGCTGCCGGTCGGGCGGAAGCGCAGCGCGTACTCGCGCGACCAGCGCTCCAGCACCGCCCGCTCCCCCGGCCGGTGCGCGTCGTCGACCAGCACGGCCGCGCCCGGCGCGAGGACGTCGCGGAACACCGGCAGCGCCGGGTAGCGCGAGTCGCCCAGCAGGGGGCCGTCGACCATGAGCAGGTCGACCAGGCCGTGGCTGTCCACGAACGACGACACCTCGTCGCGCACCGCCGACGGCGCGTACCACCGCCCGCCGGGGCCCGCGGCCGGGTGCGCGGTGAGCGGGGCGTGCACGACGCGCGCCACGTGCCCCAGGCCCTCCCGGCGCAGCTGGCTGGCGACGAAGGCGGCGGTGCGCTCGTCGTGCTCCAGCGACAGCAGGCGCCCGAAGCCGCGCTTGGCCAGCAGCCTCGCCAGCACCACCGACGAGGACCCGCAGCCGCACTCGACCAGCACCGTGCGGGAGCCCACGAGCACCTCGTCGAGCAGGGCGACCAGCGCCGACGGGCTCAGCTCGTGCGCTGTCGACGGCAGGTACTCCGACATCAGGGGCGCCAGGCGGTGCAGCGCGGACAGGTCGGCCAGTTCTCTCGCCAGCGCTTCGTCCAAGCCCGTTCCCACTCCAAGTCCGAGGCCCTCGGCGGGCGCGGGAGCGCCACCCCGATGAATCTGCCCGGCCAAGTCTGCCCGGAGCAGGCGCGCGGGCCCAGCCGCCCGCAGGCCCGGCCCGCTAGCCCAGCTCGGCGACGGCCCGCACGAGGTCGTCCACCTCGGCCGCGTTGGTGTAGTGGGCGAGCCCGACCCGGACGGCCCCGCCGACCTCGCCGACGCCGAGCACGGAGAACACCCCGTGCTGGCCGGGGTCCGCGAACGCGCAGACCCCGCGCTCGGACAGGTGCTCCACCGCCTCGGCGGACTTGACCCCGGCGACCGTGAAGGCCAGCGCGGGCACCCGGCGCATCGCGTCGCCGATGACCGTGACGTGCCGCAGCGAGCGCAGCTCGTGGATCAGGTTCGCGAGCAGCCCGGCCTGGTAGGCCTTGACCGAGCCCAGCGAGGTGAGCAGCTTCTCCCGCCGGGGGCCGATGGCCGCGTCGTCCAGCCCGGCCAGGTACTCCACCGACGCGACCAGGCCCGCGAGGAGCGGGTAGGCGTGCGGCCCGAGCTCGAGGCGCTCCGGCCCGCGCGCGCCCGCCTCGACGGCGACGGAGGGCAGCAGGTCGAGCAGGGACGGGTCGCGGAAGACCAGGGCGCCGACCGGCGGGCCGCCCCAGGTGTTGGCGGACACGGCGACCACGTCGGCGCGCATGGAGGTGATGTCCAGCGGCACGAACGGCGCGGCGGCGGAGGCGTCGACCACCACGAGCGCGCCGTGCTCGCGCGCGACGGCCCCGATCCTGGGCAGGTCGGGGCGGGTGCCGACCGCGCCGGAGGCGGCGGTGACCGCGACCAGCTTGCACTTGTCGGTGATCAGCTCGTCGTACTGCCACGCGGGCAGCTCGCAGGTCTCTATGTCGACCTCGGCGAACCGCACGACGCTGCCGGTGCGCTGGGCGGCGCGCTGCCACGGCGCGATGTTGCCGGGGTGGTCGAGCCGGGAGACCACGACCTCGTCGCCGAGGAACCAGCCCTCGGACAGGGCGTCGGACAGCCGCTGGAGCAGCACCGCGGAGCTGGGGCCGAGGACCACGCCCGCGGGGTCGGCCCCGACGAGGTCGGCGACGGCGCGGCGGGCCGCGTCGACGATGGCCTCGGCGCGCTGCGAGGCGGGGAAGATGCCGCCCGGCCCGGAGACCGGTGCGCGCAGCGCCGTGGAGACGGCCGTGGCCACCTGCTCGGGCACCTGCATCCCGGCGGGCGCGTCCAGGTGGACCCAGCCGTCGCCGAGCGCGGGGAAGAGGCCGCGGACCCGTGCGACGTCGAACGCCATGCCGCACACCGTACGTAGCGGGGGGCGGGCGGCGACAGGAGGGGCGGCCGGATCGGCGCGGGATGTCGCGGGGCCGGTTCGGCACCGGGCGGGGGCGCGGGCGAGGATGGTGGCATGAACGAGCCACGCGAGCAGGCCGAGGCCGACCAGCACGTCATCGTCGTGGGCCCGGACGGCGCCCCGGTGGGGGCGGCCCGCCTCGGCGGCGGTGAGGACGGGGCGCCGCAGGACGTGACCGAGCTGGTCGAGCAGCCCGCGAAGGTCATGCGGATCGGCACCATGATCAAGCAGCTGCTGGAGGAGGTCAGGGCGGCTCCGCTGGACGAGGCGAGCCGGGCCAGGCTCAAGGAGATCCACAAGCGGTCCATCCACGAGCTGGAGGACGGCCTGGCCCCCGAGCTGCGCGACGAGCTGGAGCGGCTGTCGCTGCCGTTCACCGAGGAGGGCACGCCGTCGGACGCGGAGCTGCGGATCGCCCAGGCCCAGCTCGTCGGCTGGTTGGAGGGCCTGTTCCACGGCATCCAGACGGCGCTGTTCGCCCAGCAGATGGCGGCGCGCGCCCAGCTGGAGCAGATGCGCGGTCGCGCGCTGCCCCCCGGCAGCGGCTCCTCCGCCGCGTCGACCGAGGGCGGGCACTTCAAGGGGACCGGCCAGTACCTGTGAGCTGTCCCACGCGCCCGTCCCCGAGGGCCCGCGGCGCGGGCCCCGGGGGCGGGCCTGCGCGGGCGCCGCACCCGGCCGCCGGTCACTGTGAGACATGGTTGGTGGAACGAGAGGGGATGATCCGGCTTTTTCACTACGACGCGTGCATCTAAAACCACTGGGCGCTTGTTCGTTCGGGTGACGAACATCCACGGCTGCGGTAGGCAGTAATCGCAACGTGACCGACCGGCGGGGAACACAAGAAAGCGTCGC
This sequence comes from Actinosynnema sp., assembly GCF_052038725.1. Lineage (NCBI taxonomy): Bacteria > Bacillati > Actinomycetota > Actinomycetes > Pseudonocardiales > Pseudonocardiaceae > Actinosynnema > Actinosynnema sp. The sequence continues at coordinate 17,067 of NZ_JBQGCX010000521.1, read as the reverse complement.
CGGTACTCTCAATCACCGTGCAACCCACTAGTACGGTCGCCGACCCCCAGGCACCCCTCGCACCTGACTCCCGCACGTTCGCACGCGCGTTCGCGGACGTGCGCGACGCCTGGCGAAACAGGGCGCTGTGGGGGCACCTCGGCTGGCAGGACATCAAGCAGCGCTACCGCCGGTCGGTGATCGGGCCGCTGTGGATCACCATCTCCATGGGGACCACGGCCGTGGCGATGGGCTTGCTCTACTCCCAGCTCTTCGGCCAGGACATCTCGACGTTCCTGCCCTACATCACGGCCGGGTTCCTGATCTGGAACTTCATCGTCGGCTGCATCACCGAGGGCACGGACGTCTTCATCGCCAACGAGGGGCTGATCAAGCACCTCCCGGCGCCCATCACGGTGCACGTGCTCCGCCTCGTGTGGCGGCAGATGCTGTTCTTCGTGCACAACCTGGTCGTCTACGTGATCGTGGCCGGAATCTTCTTCGGCACGCTCTCCGAGCCGTACCACATGCAGGGCGACCCGAACCTGCACCCCGGCATCAGCTGGGCGGCGCTGCTCGCCATCCCCGCCTTCTTCCTGCTCGCGGTGAACGCGGTCTGGGTGGCACTGCTGTTCGGCATCATCAGCACGCGCTTCCGCGACATCCCGCCGGTGATCCACAGCTTCATCCAGCTGGTGTTCTTCATGACGCCGATCGTCTGGCACACCGGAATCCTGTCGAAGTTCGGTGAGCACAACGGCGACTGGCGGGTGCTGATCGCGGAGCTGAACCCGCTGTACCACTTCCTGGAGATCGTCCGCGCGCCGATGCTGGGCCACACGCAGGACTGGCACCACTGGGTCGTCGTCGGCGCCTTCACCGTGGTCGGCTGGGCACTGGCGCTCCTTGCGCTGCGCAACTACCGCGCGCGCGTCTCCTACTGGGTCTGAGTGAGGCCGTAAGCACATGGTCAGCATCGACGTCTGGAACGCCTCGGTCGACTTCCCGATCTTCGACGCGAAGTCGAGGTCGCTGAAGAAGCTCGCACTGGGCAAGGTCGGCGGCAAGATCGGCTCTGAGGGCCGGGTCCCGATCATCGAAGCACTGCACGACATCAACATCTCGCTGAAGCACGGCGACCGGGTCGGGCTCGTCGGCCACAACGGCGCGGGCAAGTCCACGCTGCTGCGGCTCCTCGCGGGCATCTACGAGCCGACGCGCGGCAGCTCGCGCATCGTCGGCAAGGTCGCCCCGGTGTTCGACCTCGGCGTCGGCATGGACCCGGAGATCTCCGGGTACGAGAACATCATGATCCGCGGCCTCTTCCTCGGGATGTCCCGCAAGGAGATGGAGAAGCGGGTCGACGACATCGCGTCGTTCACCGAGCTCGGCGACTACCTGTCGATGCCGCTGCGCACGTACTCGACCGGTATGCGGGTGCGCCTGGCGCTGGGTGTGGTCACCTCGATCAACCCGGAGATCCTGCTCCTGGACGAGGGCATCGGCGCGGTCGACGCCGCGTTCCTGGAGAAGGCCCGCGACCGCCTGAACGACCTGGTGGACCGCGCGGGCCTGCTGGTGTTCGCCTCGCACGCCGACGAGTGGCTCGCCGAGCTGTGCACCAAGGCGATCTGGATGGACGAGGGTCGGGTCAAGCAGCAGGGCGACCTGCGCGAGGTCCTGACGGCCTACAAGGGCCGCGACCCGTTCGCGAACATGAGCGAGGAAACGCTCAAGAGGCTCGGTCAGTCCAAGGTCACGACTGCGAACGGTGGCGAGTAGGACGTGAGCGCACTGCCCAAGGGGTCCGTCGTCGGGGTCGTGGTGACCCGGCACCGGCGCGAACTGCTGGCCGACTCGCTCAAGGTGCTCGCCTCGCAGACGAGGCAGCTCGATCACCTGGTGGTCGTGGACAACGGTCCCGACCAGCCGGTGGACGACCTGGTCGCGGAGTGCCCCATCCCCACCACCTACCTGGTGTCGCACCGGAACCTCGGCGGCGCGGGCGGGTTCGCGCTGGGGATGCTGCACGCGCTCTCGCTGGGCGCGGACTGGGTGTGGCTGGCCGACGACGACGGCAGGCCCGCCGACGAGACCGTGCTGGAGGTGCTGCTCCAGGAGGCCGGTCGCCGGAACCTGGCGGCGATCTCCCCGGTCGTCACGAACATCGAGCGCCCGGAGAAGCTGGCGTTCCCGATGCGCCGGGGCCTGACCTGGAAGCGGGACACCGGCGCGCTGGGCTCCGACTTCCTGCCGGGGATCGCGTCGCTGTTCAACGGCGCCCTGTTCCGGGCGTCCACGCTCGACGTGGTCGGCGTGCCGGACTACCGGCTGTTCTTCCGGGGCGACGAGGTGGAGATCCACCGCAGGCTGGTGCGCAGCGGGCTGCCGTTCGGCACCTCGCTGAAGGTGGCCTACCTGCACCCGGACGGCTCGGACGAGTTCAAGCCGATGCTGGGCGGCCGGTTCCACGCGCAGGACCCGGAGAACCAGATCAAGCGGTACTACACCTACCGCAACCGCGGCTACCTGCTGTCCCAGCCGGGGATGCGCAAGCTGGGCCTGCTGGAACTGGCCCGGTTCGGGCTGTACTTCCTGGGCGTCCGCAAGGACCCCAAGGCGTTCGTGGAGTGGCTGAAGCTGGTGAGGCTCGGCCAGCGGGAGCGCTTCTTCCGGAAGTGAGCGCCGGAGCGCGAAGTCAGGCCTGGAGCGGCCCTTGAGGATTCCTCAAGGGCCGCTTTCAGCTTTTCCGGAGCACCTCGCGGCAGAGTTCTCGTTGTGAGGCGGAGGAGCCGCCTCCTCGCTCAGGAGGCGGAGATGGACCGGAGAGGCGCCGGGGACGCGGTCGGAGACCGGGGTCCCGCCGAGCGGCGCCGCTCGGGGGACTCGGGGGAGGTCCTCGGTCCGGTCGGCCGTCGCACGGCGGGCCGCGGCGTCGTGAGGCGTCGCGGCCCGGCCGGGGCTGGCGGGGTGGTGGAGGGGGCGCCCCGCACGGGGGGCGCGGTGTGCCGAAGCTGGGGGAAGTCCGGTGCTGGGGGTACCGGGGTTCCGCGTCGCGCCTGGTGGGAGGTCCGCGAGGGCCTCCCACCGGCCACGACGAAAAGCGAGTTCCGCTCACTTCACGCCTTGATCACTTCGCGAACCGCTCGGTACAACACCTTCCGCCCGACGACGGGCGCCAGCACTGGGGGAACACCAATGCGCAAGGCAGGCATCACCGCACTGGCCATCGCCGCCACCGCCGCGGCACTCGGCGGGGCTCCCGCCGCCTCGGCCGCCGAGGCCACCGGCACCATCACCGGCGTCGTCTGGCACGACCTGAACGCCAACGGTCTGCGCGACGCCGGGGAGCCGGGCGTCAAGAACGCCTACGTCGGCATCAAGGGCCTGGACAGCAGCTACGTCGCCACGGCCGCGGACGGCAGTTACTCGATCACCGCTCCGGCGGGCAGCCACGTGGTGCACCTCGCGGACAACAGCGGCTTCGGCAGGGTCTGGGGCCCGCAGGCCCAGGGCGGTTCGGCGTTCGGGCTCTGCACCGGCGAGACCGCGCCGATCAGCGTCGCGGCCGGGGAGGCCGCACGGGTGGACGGCGGCCTGGTGTCCGCGGTCTTCGACTTCCAGCCCACCGAGTTCACGCTGAGCCCGGCCAAGGACGTCTACGCCGTGGGCGACGTGGTCGAGGTGCTCGGTGGCATCACGCACGACGGCGCGGGCTGCTCCGGGGCGCACGCCACCCTTGACCTGCCCGCGGGCGTCACCAAGCTGGACCGCCTCGGCGACTACCTGCCGTTCTACGCGACCGACAAGCCGAACCAGGTCACCGGCCAGGTGAACGAGCGCCGCGCGGCGGGCCACGCCTACACGCTGGGCGCCCGCGTCGTGGTCGACCGGCCGCTCGACGCCGCCGAGTTCCGGATCTCCACGATGTGGAACGACTCCCAGGACCCCGACCACACCAACAACTCCGCCACCACCACCATCACCGCCAACTGACCTGAGCACCGACAGCACTGGGGGAACAGCAATGCGCAAGGCAGGCATCACCGCACTGGCCATCGCCGCCACCGCCGCGGCGCTCGGCGGGGCTCCCGCCGCCTCGGCCGCCGAGGGCACCGGCACCGGCGCCATCACCGGCGTCATCTGGCAGGACCTGAACGCCAACGGCGAGCGCGACGCGGGCGAGCCGGGGCTCAAGGGCGCCTACGTCGGCATCGACGGCCTGAGCAGCACCTACACCCAGACCGGGGCGGACGGCAGCTACACCATCACGGCGCCCGCGGGCAGCGGCTACCGGGTGCACCTGGCCGACGGGCTGCTGAGCGGCTACGTCTGGGGCCCGGAGATCAGGGGCCACTCCGTGTTCGGCCACTGCACCGGCAAGTCCGCGCCGATCGACCTGGCGGCGGGCGAGGTCGTCCCCGACGCGAACGGCGGCGTGGTCAAGCCCAGCTTCGACTTCCAGCCCACCGGGCTGACCCTGAGCCCGGCCAAGGACGTCTACGCGGTCGGCGACGTCGTGGAGGTGCTCGGCGGCATCGGCCACGAGGGCGCGGGCTGCTCCGGCACCTCGGCCGTGCTGCGCCTGCCGGACGGCGTCACCAAGCTGGAGCGGCTGGGCGACTACCTGCCGTTCTACGCGACCGACAAGCCCAACGAGGTCACCGGCCAGCCCGAGGGGCGCCGCGCGGGTCGCCACCCGTTCACGCTGGGGGCGCGCGTGGTGATCGACCGGCCGCTCACCGCCGCCGAGTTCACCATCTCCACGATGTGGAACGACTCCTTCGACCCCGACCACACCAACAACTCGCTGACCACCGCGATCAACGCCGGGTGAGCTGACCCGGAACGCGGAAGGGCCCCGGTGCGCGACGCGCCGGGGCCCTTCCCGTCAGCCGGGACCGGTCAGTCCAGGGAGCCGTCGAGCGCCTTGCCCTCGGTCAGGTGCGGGGCGATCTTGTTGTCGAACGCGGTCAGCGCCGCGCCGATCGCCATGTGCATGTCGAGGTACTTGTAGGTGCCCAGGCGACCGCCGAAGAGCACGTTGCGCTCGGCGGCCTCCTTCTTCGCCAGCTCGCGGTACTTCTCCAGCTTGGCGCGGTCCTCGGCCGTGTTGATCGGGTAGTACGGCTCGTCCTCCTTCTCCGCGGAGCGGGAGAACTCGCGGACGATGACCGTCTTGTCGGCCGGGTACTCGCGCTCCGGGTGGAAGTGCCGGAACTCGTGGATGCGGGTGTAGGGGACGTCCGCGTCGTTGTAGTTCATGACGGGCGTGCCCTGGAAGTCCCCGGTGTTCAGGACCTCCATCTCGAAGTCCAGCGTGCGCCAGCCCAGCCAGCCCTCGGAGTAGTCGAAGTACCGGTCGACCGGACCGGTGTAGACGACCGGGGTGCCCTCGGGGATGTCGGCGCGGACGTCGAAGAAGTCCGTGCCCAGGCGGACCTCGATGTTCTCGTGGTCGGCCATCCTCTGCAGCCAGGCGGTGTAGCCGTCGACCGGCAGGCCCTCGTAGGTGTCGTTGAAGTAGCGGTTGTCGAAGTTGTAGCGCACCGGCAGGCGGCTGATGACCGCGGCGGGCAGCTCCTTCGGGTCCGTCTGCCACTGCTTGGCGGTGTAGTCGCGGACGAACGCCTCGTAGAGGGGGCGGCCGATCAGCGAGATCGCCTTCTCCTCCAGGTTGGTGGCGTCCTTGGCGTCGATCTCCGACGCCTGCTCGGCGACCCACGCCCGCGCCTCGTCCGGCGACAGGTACTTGCCGACGAACTGGGTGATCAGGCCCAGGCCCATGGGGAACTGGTACGCGGTGCCGTCGTGCATGGCGAACACGCGGTGCTGGTAGCCGGTGAACTCGGTGAACTTGTTGACGTAGTCCCACACCCGCTTGTTGGAGGTGTGGAACAGGTGCGCCCCGTAGCGGTGCACCTCGATGCCCGTCTCGGGCTCGGCCTCGGAGTAGGCGTTTCCACCGATGTGGTCGCGGCGCTCCAGGACCAGGACGCGCTTGCCGAGCTGAGACGCGGCGCGCTCGGCGACCGTGAGGCCGTAGAAACCGGAACCGACGACGATCAGATCAAATCCAGCGAAGCTCACGAGCGCGAGGGTACGGCAGTGACCCGCTGTGACAGGGAGCACCCCGATTCCGGTGAGCGCCCGTTTTTTCCCGCCCGGCGCAGAAAAAACCGGGCCCGCTCCACGTGGAGCGGGCCCGGTGGGAGAAGCGCAGATCAGAGGACCGAGCGCGGCATTTCCGGCTTCGGGTTGAACTTGACGCCCTCGACGATCTTCTTGAACAGCTTGACGCGCAGACCCATGGGCACGCGGCCCTGCTTGAGGCCCTGGTGCACGCGGCCGACGAACTTGGCGAACGCGACCGGGTTCTCGTGGTGCAGGCGGTACGAGGCCTCGTTGCGGGCGCCGTACTCGAACTTCCACATGTTGGAGGCGTTCACGTCGCTGAAGTTCACGCCGCGGTTCACGCCGAGGTCGTGGACGACGACGCTGCTGAGCACCTGCACGCCGGGGCCGGACTTGTTGACGCGCAGCGTGTACTCCTGGTCGTCGAACCAGATGAAGTACTCGCGCAGCGGGAGGCCGTGCTTGGTGAGGGCCCAGCGCGGGAACATCACCGAGACGAAGGAGCAGTGCTTGACCAGCACGTTCTCCTGGCCCTTGGAGATGAGGCGGCCCCAGTCCCAGGTGGTGACGGGGTTGTTCATCTCGCAGATGGAGCCGTCGACCCACTTGACCAGCGAGCAGGCGAACGGGAGCTGCATGTCCAGCTCGGCCTCGGCCTTGGCCAGGCCGCCCAGGAGCTCCTCCAGCGCGTCGCTGTTGGCGTAGCAGTCGTCGTCCATGATCCAGACGAAGTCCGCGCCCAGCTCGTAGCCCCGGTTCATGCCGGTGGCGAAGCCGCCCGCGCCACCGGTGTTCTCGGTGAGCCTGATGATCTCGACGTTCTCGACGCCCTCGTACTGCTTGAGGACCTCGTCGGTGCCGTCGGTGGACGCGTTGTCGACGATCACGAGCCAGTCGGCCTTGCGGGTCTGGGCCAGCACGTGGTCGAGCACCTTGGGGAGCTTGGCCTTGCGGTTGTACGTGACGACAACGGCGGCAACGGTGCTCACTTGAGCCATCCTTCGTAGGTGTCGCGGACCCAGGTCCGGGCGTCGGGCAGCTTGGCGAACGCGGCGGCCTTGCCTGCCTGCTCGTCCAGCCAGATCTTGCGCTGCTCCGGCGAGTTGATCATGGTGCGGATGCGCTTGGTCGCGGTGGAGATGAAGGGGTACGGGTGGCGCGGCAGCAGCAGGTCCTCGGCGATGAGGGACGCCTGCGAGCCGACCTCGGTCGACACCACCGGGACGCCTGCGGCGGTCGCCTCGAACGACGTGAGGGTCAGGCCCTCGTTGTCGGAGGAGATCACCAGCACGTCCGCGTCGGCCAGGGTCTTGGCGACCGGCTTGTCCGGGCCGCGCAGCTCCAGCACGTCGGAGAGGTTGAGCCGGGCGATGAGCCCGGTGACCTCCGACGCCAGCTCGCCGTCGCCGTGGACGATGAACTTGACGGGGCTGTCGACCGCTTCCTTCAGGCTCGCCGCGAGCTGCAGGAACAGGTACGGGCGCTTCTGCTGGGTGAACCGGCCGACGAACGCCACCGTGAACGGGGCGCCCGCGGGCTTCTCGGTCCGGGCGTTCTCCTCGATCCCCTTGGTGGTCAGGTTGGCCAGCGTCGCCAGCTTCACCTTGTCCGGGTTCACGCCCTGCTTGCCGATGAGGTAGTCGCGCAGCATCGGGGAGATGACGTGGTGCTGGTCGATGACGTTGGTCATCCGCACCGAGATGTCGACGAAGCCGCCGGTGCGCCACTCCAGGATGTGCAGCGAGTCCACCACCGGGAGGTCGGGGCGGATCGACTTCAGCCACGGCAGGCGCTGGGCCAGCCAGGTGCTGTGGTGCAGGTGCACGCCGCGCACGTCGTACGCGGAGAGCACGCCGTTGAGGAACGCGGACTCCTCGGCGGCGGCGACCGGGTGGGTCAGCGGGACGACGATGGCGCCGTCCAGCTCCGGCCGGGTGATCCACGGGTGGGTGGACGGCCGGTCGGTGACCACGATGGGGGTGAACCCCGCGTCCTTGGCCAGCTGGACCGTCTCCAGCGCGAACCGCTCGGCGCCGCCCAGCTCCAGCCAGTGGATGCCGAACAGGATCGCCGGGGTGGTGCCCGCGGTGGTGGCCGTGGTGCCCCTGGTGATGCGGACCGGCGCCTTCTTCGGCACGTCGCGCTGGCGGTAGCGCTTCTCGGTCACGTCGGTGCGGTACTGGCGCAGCACGTCGAACTGCACCGGTGCGAAGAAGCGCACCGAGCGGCGGACCTTGCCGAGGACGCCGGGCAGCTGGTGGTACGCCGAGGCGATCTCGGGCTCGCCGCCCAGGTCGACGGCGAGGTCGAGCAGACCCTCGGTGGCGCCCTTGCCGGTCGTGGTCTGCACGGTGCTGCGCACGACGAGCGAGCCGACGACCTCGCGGTCGTCCTCCCACTCGATCTGACGGGTCTTCTCGTCGGTCAACGAGGGCATCGAGCCCCTGGGACCGCGAAGAACGGTGATCCGGAACGTCTGACCGGGCCTGGTGAGCGCGTGGAAATTGATCGCGCCGATGAGGATGCGGCGTTCCCGCTCGTCGAGCAGTCCTCCACCACCGGTCAGGCCGACGCCGCTTTCGTCGAGAAGTTCGACAATTCCTGGAAGCTGGTTCACGGGCCCTTCCGTCACATCTCTCGGTTGTTGTCGAGTAGCGCCGTCGGGGCGGCGTGTGAGGCAGTTGTCGAGCTTACCGAACCCCTGTGGGCTCGCTCGGATCAGACCTTGATCGAACGCGGCAGCATCTTCCGCATGGAGCGCTGGCACGGTTCTTCGACATAGCGGTGCAGCAGCCACCCGCCCACGACGGAGAGGACGAGCGCGGCGATCAGCAGCAGCCGGTAGCCCCAGCTGCTCGGGTCGTCCACGTAGCCCCACGAGGTGAGCAGCCTGCGCATCAGGTCGAGCAGCAGCCAGTGCACGAGGTAGAGCGCGAACGAGACCTTGCCGCCCCAGACCATGACCTTGGTGCTGAGGAAGCGGGAGGTGACGTCGCGCCCGCTGACCGCGAGCGAGCCGACCAGGAGCAGGAACAGCGGGACGACCACCACGGTCTCGGTGGCCCCCCACATGAGGTGGCCGTTGATGCGCCAGTCGGCGGCGAAGCGCACGCGCACCGCCGGGTCGTACAGGCAGATCGCGTAGATGACGACCAGGATCAGCGGCAGGACGACGGTCGGCCGCAGGAACCAGGCCAGCTTGGTGGTCAGGCCGTGCCGCAGCACGAGCACCGCGACGATCGCGCCGCCGACGAACTCGGTGAGCACGCGCAGCGGGACGATGCCCTCGACGACCTTGTCGCCGTCCCACATCAGGTCGCTGCCGTCCTGGAAGCCGATGCCGACGAGCACGATCGGCAGGACCGCCAGCAGCGCGAGGCCGATCAGGGCCTTGCTGGACAGCAGGGTGCGGAACTTGGCCAGCAGCACCACGAGGAAGCAGAACGCGATGTAGGCCATCCACTCGGCGCTGAGCGACCAGTCGATGGGGTTCCAGTCGTGGTGGGCCGTTCCCCAGGCCTGCACGAGGAACACGTGCGCCAGGAAGCGGCCGGGCTGGAGCGCGTAGTGGTAGCCGCCGTCGTTCGTGGTGGTCGCCAGCCAGGCCAGGTAGCAGCCCCAGACGATCAGCATGGTGAACATGACCGGCCAGATGCGCGAGAGCCGCAGCCACAGGAACGCGATCATCTTGCGCGGTCCCCACCCGACGATCATGCGGTCGAGGTGGGTGTAGGTGAGGATGAAGCCGGAGAGGACGAAGAACAGGTCGACGCCCAGGTACCCGACGTTCATCAGCGGGATGAGCGGGTAGAGGAAGCCGAACGCCTCGATCAGCTCCGGCCTGAAGTGGAACAGCAGCACCCACAGGGCGGCGAGCGCCCTGATGCCGGTGAGCTGGTTGATGTGCGGGACGCGCGAGGCGGCGCTGGGCGAGGCGGCGCTGGGCGAGCCGTTCACGGCGGGCGGCTCCGGCTGCCCCGCGACCTGCTCGGTGACCTGAGTGTCGGCCTTCTGCATCCCCGTTTCCCGTCCCCTGTCTCGGTTCATCGTCGGCGGAACACCACGCGGCTGTACGCCGTGTAGTTCCACACCAGGCCCGCGCAGATCGCGGCGAGCTTCGGCAGCCAGGCCGCCAGTCCGGTCAGCGGCTGGTCGAGGACCGCCATGAGCGCCTCGACCCCGAAGATCACCACCGGGTGGATGACCCACAGGCCGAAGGCGGTGAAGGCGAAGAACAGCGCGCCCTGCTTGGCCGCGCCGCCGCCCCCGCCGCCGAAGGTGAAGTACTTGTTGGCCACGAAGCTGAAGCCCATGCCCGCCGAGGTGGACACGAAGTTCGCGACCAGGAAGGGCAGGCCGACGCCGGTCAGCACCATGTACAGCACCAGGTCGATGAGCGTGTTCACGCCACCGACCAGGCCGAACCGGATGAGCTGGCCCAGCCCGCCCGAGGGAGCGGGCGCCGGGACCGGCGCCGGGACCGGCGAGATCACCGGTTCCGGCGCGAGCGCCTGCTCGGCGGGGTCGCTCCCCGCCTGGTCGTCCACGGCCACGGTCAGGTGCCCTGGAGCTCGTACTCGGTGGCGGGGCTCCCGTCCTCGGGGGCGCCCTTGGCCGCGACCTCGGCGCCACCGCCCTCGGGGGCCCGGCCCGCGGAGCGCGCGACGATCGCGACCGCGTAGAGCGGCCTGCGCTGGACCTCGACGTAGGTCCGGCCGATGTAGCTGCCCAGCACGCCCAGCATGATCAGCTGGATGCCGCCGATCAGGAACAGGGCGATCGTCATGAACGCCCAGCCGGGGACCGCGCTGCTCGGGTCGAGCAGCTTGACGCCCAGCACGTACAGCACGCCGGTGAACGCCACCACGGACAGCAGGTAGCCGATGCGGCTGATCAGCTTCAGCGGCGTGGTGGAGAAGCCGAGCATCCCGTCCGCGGCGAACTTCAGCATCTTGCGCAGCGGGTAGCCGGTCTCGCCCGCGTGCCTGGCGTCCCGGTCGAACTGCACGGCCTCCTGGCGGAAGCCGATGTAGCTGACCAGGCCGCGCAGGAAGCGGTGCTGCTCCCGGTACTTGGCCAGCTCGGCGACGACCTTGCGGTCGAGCAGCCGGAAGTCGCCGGTGTTGCGCGGGATGTCGATGGACGCGAGCTTCTCCAGCGTGCGGTAGAAGACGTTCGCGGTGAGGCGCTTGAACAGGCCGTCCTGGCGGGACCGCCGCTGCGCGTACACCACGTCCACGCCCTGCTCCCAGCGCTCGATGAGCTCCAGGCTGACCCGCGGCGGGTCCTGCATGTCCGCGTCCATGATGATCACCGCGTCGGCGTCGGCCGCGGCGTCCAGGCCCGCGGTGACCGCGAGCTGGTGGCCGAAGTTGCGGGACAGGCTGATCACCGTGGCGCGCTCGTCGCGCTCGCGCAGGGCGAGGAGCTTGTCCAGCGAGGCGTCCCGGCTCCCGTCGTTGACGTAGACGAACTCGAGGTCGTAGCGATCCCGGAGCGGGGTCGTGACCTCGTCGATCGTCTGGTGGAGCAGGTCGATGTTGTCCTGCTCGTTGTAGATCGGGAAGATGTAAGTGATCTTCCGCCGCGAGGCCGGAGCACCCACCATTGCGATCCCCTACTTGGTCGTGACTACCGAGAACACAACGCGTCCCGGAATGTTGGCAGTGATGTTCTTGGTGTCCAGTTCCCGACCGCCCAGCACGAGCGAGTCGTCACCGGGCGCGGAGATGAGAATGGGCGCCTCGGCGTGGGAAAGCGGGAGCCGGTGCGGTTCCCCGTCGAGCGTGATCCAGTATTCACCGGAGCGGAACGCGGTCGACTTGAGCTTGTCCAGGATTGACTGCTCCGGGTGGAAGCGGGCGATGACCAGGCCCTCGTCCGAGGTGGGGACCGGGATGCTCTCGTGCGCGCCCGCGGTGACCTCGCCCAGCGGCTTCTCCTCGCCGCAGCGGTTCTCGATCCGCTGGAGCAGCTGCCAGCGGACGTCGCTGTCGACCAGCTCGTAGCGGCAGGCCTGCGCCAGGTTCACGCGCGGCGAGTCCCACAGCGGGAAGCGGTTGTCCAGGGTGATCCGGGTGTCCTCGCGGACGATGAACTCGGGGGCGCGGGCGTCGTCGACCACCCACTCCTCGTTCATCTCGTCGAGCAGCTCGGTGTACGCGCCGTAGTCCAGCAGCGTCGGCAGGATGTCCACGGTCATGCCATAGGTCCAGCCCATGGCGAAGTCGAACGGCGCGGTGCGCATCTTCGCGTCGCCGATGCGCTCGACGTACCGCTCGGGCAGCTGCATCCGGTTCAGCAGGTCGGCGCGGGCGTCCGCGACGATCCGGTCGCGCTGACCGCCGGAGGCGACCACGGACATGCCCTCGCCGAACATCTTCAGCGAGCGGGACGGGTCGATCGACGAGCTGAGGCCGCCGCCGAAGCTGAACGCCTGCGCGAGCAGCGCGACGACCGCCGTGGAGGCGAGCACGGAGCTGCGCCGCAGCAGCGCGACGACCAGGGAGAAGCCCGCGGCGACCGAGAAGAACTGGGCCGAGTGCGAGTCGTGCCGCACGAAGCCCTGCTTGAGCAGCAGGAACGTGCCGAGCGCGGTGCCGAGGTAGAACAGCCAGCGCCGCTTGCCCGCGTCGGTGGTGACCAGCGCCACGACCAGGACCACGACCATCGGCGCCGCGAGCACGTACTCCCAGACGTTGCCGGGGATCTCCAGGCCCATGGACTGGGCGTGGCCGCTGCCGACGGACAGGGCCCGCACGACGTAGTCCACGACCTCCAGCGGCGGCTGGCCCGCGAGCAGCCAGAACCCGATCAGGCCTGCGATGCCGCTGATCGCGTACTCCAGGAACCTGCGCAGCACGGCGCCCTCGCGGGCGAGCACGGCGCCCAGGATCACCGGGCCGCACATGAGGCCGACGGAGAACTTGGTCAGCAGCATCGCGGCGACCAGCAGGCCCATCGCGATCGGGTAGGCCCGGTCCGCCCAGCGGGGCAGCTCCTCGCGCACGAAGAACAGCGAGAGGACCACCACGAACGCGAACGTGCTGGTGATGACCACGGTCAGCGGCACGAAGCTGGAGCTGAGCGCCATCACGCCCACGGCCAGCCAGGCCAGGTTCCGCCCGACCGTGCGGGCGAGCGCCTGGTGGACGGCCGCAGTCGCGGCGGTGGCGAATCCGAACCACAGCAGGTAGCCGACCAGCACCTCGCCCCGGTGCAGCACGTTCGGGATCGCCAGGAAGTACAGCGGCCCGTAGGTGGTGGAGATCTCGGTGCCGAAGCTCAGGCCCGTCTGCCTTGCCAGGTAGATGAGCAGCCCGTAGTCGTAATCCCCCTTCGGCTGATTGGGGGTGAACGCGGGCAAGTTCCAGAAAACGAGGGTCAGCAGCGCGCTGAAGGAAAGCACGGCGCGTGACGGCGCTTCCCAGGAAGTCGCCAGTTCGCGGAGCCGCCCCCAGCGACTCGCTCGCGCGGTTGTGCTCTCCGGCTCGTCCCCGAGCGCGGTGCTGTCGATCTCAGACGAGGTAGACACAGACTCTCCTAGAGCACCCGGTAACACCGGGTGTACGCAGCACACCTGCCAGGGTGGCGTTTCGGGCGAATTGTAGTGAGCACCACGTGTTACCGGTTCCGCCCCCCTGATTGGCGTCAGAACCAGCGTTCGAGAACCTGCGCGACCCCGTCCTCGGTGTTGGCCGCGGTGACCTCGTCGGCGGCGGCGAGCGCGTCGGGGTGGGCGTTGGCCATCGCCACCCCGTGACCGGCCCAGGTCAGCATCGGCACGTCGTTCGGCATGTCGCCGAACACGGTGATCTCCCCGCGCGGCGCGCCGAGCAGCTCGGCGACCTCGGCGAGGCCGGTGGCCTTGGAGACGCCCGGCGCGGCCAGCTCCAGCAGGCCGGAGTTGGTGGAGTAGGTGAGCGCGACCTGGTCGCCGAGCAGCGGGCCCGCGGCGGCGGCCATCTCGGCGCTGGTCATGCCGGTGTGCCTGACCAGCAGCTTCACCGCCGGGTGGCCGAGCACCTCGCCCCTGCTGTGGCCGAGGATGGGCTGACCGCCCTCGACCCACGGGTGCTGGTAGCTGGTCTCGGCGAGGAAGTCGCGGAAGTGGTCGGCGCCCCTGGCCGAGTCGCCGACCCGCTCGACGGCCAGCGCGCAGCCGGGCAGCGCCGCGTCCAGCACCTTGGCGACGTCCTGGAGCAGCACCGGGTCGAGGCCGTGGTGGCCGACGACGCGGTCGGCGCCGATGTCGTAGAGGACGGCGCCGTTGGAGCACACCGCGTGACCGGTGAGCCCGGCCGCGTCGGCGACCTCGGGGATCCAGCGGGGCGGGCGCCCGGTGGCCAGCACGAAGGGCGTGCCCGATTCCAGGACCCGGCCGATGGCGGCGACGGTCCGGGCGCTGAGCCGCCCGTCGGTGCCGAGGAGGGTGCCGTCTACGTCCGAGCCGACCAGGGAGGGTTTCTGCACGACTACATGGTGCACGTTCGGGTGCCGGGGTCGGCTACGGTCGCGGTCGTGCGCACTGGAATCGTCATCCTCCCCGAGCAGCGCTGGTGGGTCGCCGAGCCGAAGTGGCGGGTCGCGGAGGAGTACGGGTTCCACCACGCCTGGACGTACGACCACCTGGGCTGGCGAACACTGGTGGACGGGCCGTGGTTCGGGGCGGTTCCGACGCTCTCAGCAGCGGCGATGGTGACGAGCACGATCAGGTTGGGCACGCTGGTGGCCTCCCCGAACTTCCGGCACCCGGTGCCGTTCGCGCGGGAGCTGATGGCGCTGGACGACCTGTCCGACGGCCGGATCACGGTCGGGCTCGGCGCCGGGGCTGTGGGCTACGACACCACCGTCATGGGGGACACCGAACTGCCGCCCGCCGAGCGCACGGCCCGGTTCGCCGAGTTCGTGGACGTGCTGGACCGGCTGCTGACGCGGGAGCGGACGACGTTCGAGGGCGCGCACTACGAGGTGCGGGAGGCGCGCAGCGCGCCGGGGTGCGTGCAGCGCCCGCGCCTGCCGTTCGTGGTGGCGGCGAACGGGCCGAGGGCGATGGCGGTGGCCGCCCGGTACGGCACCGGCTGGGTGACGACGGGGCCCCCGACGGGCTCGGTCGAGACGGCCGAGGAGTGGTGGGCGGGCGTCGAGCGGTACGCGGCCCGGTTCACCCGCGCGCTGGACGCCATCGGCAGGCGGAAGCACACGATCGACTGGTATCTGAACGCCGACTCCTCCCCCGCCTACTCGCTCTCCAGCGCCGAGCACTTCCGGGACGTCGCGGGCCGGGCCCAGGAGCTGGGGTTCACCGACCTGCTGGCGCACTGGCCGCGCGAGGAGGGCGTGTACGCGGGCAGCGAGGCGGTGCTGGAGCGGGTCGCGTCCGAGGTGCTCCCGGAGCTGGTCAGCGGCTAGCGTGGCCGGCGTGCGGCGAATCGTGGTCATCGGCGGCGGGATCGTGGGCCTGGCCACCGCGCGGGAGCTGTCCCGGCGCGGGGACGAGGTCGTGGTGCTGGAGAAGGAGGGCCGCTGGGCGGCCCACCAGACGGGGCACAACAGCAACGTCGTGCACGCCGGGCTGTACTACAAGCCGGGGTCGCTGAAGGCCAGGATGTCGGTGGCGGGCAACGCCTCGATCGTGGCCTACGCGCGGGAGCACGGCGTGCCCGTGGAGGTGTGCGGCAAGCTCGTGGTGGCGACCTCCGAGGAGGAGGTGCCGCGGCTGCGGGCGCTCGCCGAGCGGGCCTCGCGCAACGGCGTGCCCGCGCGGGTGGTGTCGGTGGCCGAAGCGCGCGAGCACGAACCCGAAGTGTCGTGCGTGGCCGCGCTGCGGGTGGAGAGCACCGGGATCATCGACTTCCCCGCCGTGTGCGCGGCGATGGTGCGGGAGCTGACCGCGGCGGGCGCAGACCTGCGGACCAACTCGCCCGCGCTGGCGATCCGCACCCGCGCGGGCCGGGTCGAGGTGGCGACGCCGAGCGGGGTGGTGCGCGGGGACGCGCTGGTCAACTGCGCCGGGCTGCACAGCGACCGGGTGGCGCGGATGGCCGGGCTGGAGCCGGAGGCGCGGATCGTGCCGTTCCGGGGCGAGTACTACGAGCTGCGGCCGGAGCGGCGCTCCCTGGTGCGCGGGCTGATCTACCCGGTGCCGGACCCGACGCTGCCGTTCCTGGGCGTGCACCTGACCCGGATGCTCGACGGGAGCGTGCACGCGGGGCCCAACGCGGTGCTGGCGCTGAGCCGGGAGGGCTACCGGTGGGGCGACGTGTCGGTGGGGGACGTGGCGGAGGTGCTGCGGTTCCCCGGCACGTGGCGGCTGGCCAGGAGGTACGCCTACCCGACGGGGCTCGCGGAGGTGCTGCGGAGCCTGTCGAAGCGGCGGTTCGCGCAGAGCCTGGCCCGGCTGGTGCCCGCCGTGGGCGAGGCCGACCTGGTGCGGGCGGAGGCCGGGGTGCGGGCGCAGGCGATGCGGCGGGACGGGTCGCTGGTGGACGACTTCCTGGTGCAGGAGGCGCCGGGGCAGGTGCACGTGCTGAACGCGCCGTCACCGGCGGCCACCGGGTCGTTGGAGATCGGGGCGCACGTGGCGGGGCTGGTGCGCTGACCGGGGTGAACGACATCGGCACCCCGGTGGCGCAGAAGGCCGTGGCGCCGAAGCCTGGCCAGGACATCCACCACGCGACGGCCACCACCGCGTGGACGGGCGCCTTGGTGCGCGCCCGCACCAGGTCGACCACCACCACGACCGGGATGACCAGGTTCGCGACCGGGATGAACCAGCCGCCCGCCGCCAGGCCGGGGCCGAAGCGGTGCGGTGCGTCGTGCGTGGCGAGCCTGGCCCGGTAGCACCAGGCGGGGAGCAGGCCCGCCGTGAGCATCAGCAGCGGGGTGGTCAGCAGGCTGTAGGCCAGGGTGCCGAGCAGGAGCGCGATCGGGGTGGCCAGGACCTGGAGCACC